>NZ_JBEZFT010000007.1:0-139369 GCF_040649595.1 Kribbella sp. NPDC048915
AGGGAGCCGAGCCGACCGCCCGTGGAGCCGAGCCAGCCATCCAGGGAGCCGAGCCGACCGCCCGTGGAGCCGAGCCAGCCATCCAGGGAGCCGAGTCGGCCGTCCGGGGAGCCGAGTGGGCGGTCTGCAGGTCCCGGTTCACTGGTCCGCGGCGACGCTTGAACACAAAAGACCCCCTCCGGTCCGTCTGGATCGGAGGGGGTCGGGCCGCTCAGCTAGCGCCGCACCGTTGGTCTGTTGACCGGTGCGTCGTCAGCGCTCTTCGCGGAAGTCGACGTGTTCGCGGAGCTTCGGGTCGTACTTGCGGATCACGAGCCGGTCGGGATTGTTCCGGCGGTTCTTCCGCGTTACGTAGGTGAAGCCGGTACCGGCGGTGCTGCGAAGCTTGATGATGGGGCGGAGGTCGTTGCGCTTGGCCATGCTGTCCTCTCTTTCACCCGGCACAACGCCGACCGGGTGGCGGCTATTCCGCCCAGCAGGGTAGTTTGTAGTGGTTATCGTTTTCAACAAGACAGGAGAGTCGATGCTGCCGGTGACCTTGCTGACGGGGCTCGACGACGAGTTCCGCACCGCCGTCGCGGCGAACGTCCTGGCAGCCGCCGGTCGGGCCGGCGTTCTGGTGGAGTACGACGTGAGTCGGCTGAGCAGCGGTGCGGTGGTACGCACCGCCCGGACCGCGACCGGTGTCATCGACCGCGAGGTCATCACGATGGAGCATCCGTGCGTGTCCTGTGCGCTGCGCGGTTCGCTGGTGCAGCTACTGGCGAGCATCGCCGCCGTCGAGCGGTACGGCGTGGCGATCGTCGACGTACCGACGGCCGGTGACACGCGCGCGATCGCCGCCGAGATCAACCAGGACACCGATCTCGCGGTCGACGCGGTCGTCACCACCGTCGACAGCGCCACGATCGTCGACGATCTCAGTGGCGATCAGCTGGTGCGAGAACGCGGCGTACCGACCGCGGCCGAAGACGGGCGCGCGATCGCCGAGATCGCCGTACGGCAGCTGGAATCGGCCAACGCCGCGATCCTGAGCTACGACGACGACACGGTCCGCGATCTCCTGCACGCGATCAACCCGCAGCTCCTCACGAGGACATCGCCCGCCGGACTGCTCGGTCTCGGTCTGCAGCTCCCGGTCGTCGAGCCCGGCTCGATCGCGGCGGCCTCGGAGCGGACGTTCGTCTGGCAGGCGGGACGTCCGTTCCATCCCGAGCGGCTGTACGACGCGCTCGAGGAGCTGGTCGCCGGTACGGTGCGCGGCCGCGGCACGCTCTGGATCGCGACCCAGCACCGCAACCGGCTGAGCTGGGACAGCTTCGGCACGAACATCGCGATCGGCGTCCTCGGTCCGTGGCTCGCCGACCTCCCGGCGGATCGCTGGGCGAGTGTCGGGCAGCAGCATCAGGCGCGGTCGGCGCTCGAGTGGCATCCGGAGTACGGCGATCGCGCGTCGTACCTGTCCCTCACCGGCGTCGACCTGGACACCCGGGAATTACGCGAGCGCCTCGACGGTTGTGTCCTACGTGCGGACGAAGCGGTTCACCCCCTGACCGATCCGTTCGCCCCCTATCTGGAAGGAAGTACCGCAGCATGAAGAAGGACATCCACCCCGACTACCGCCGCGTCGTTTTCCGGGACAAGTCCGGCGGCTTCAGCTTCCTCACCGGTTCGACCCGCGAGAGCACCGAGACCGTTGTCTGGGATGACGGGAACACCTATCCCGTCGTCGACGTCGAGATCTCGTCCGCGAGTCACCCGTTCTACACGGGCCAGCAGCGCGTGATGGACACCCAGGGCCGCGTGGAGAAGTTCAAGAAGCGTTACGGCCAGAAGTAACAGGCATCAACAACAGCCCGTCACCCCACCGAGGTGACGGGCTGTTTTGCTTGCTCAACAGACTGGTTGCTCAAGGGGCTGGGTGCACAGAAGACCGGTTGCTCAGAAGGCGACCGTCGCCTTGTGGCAGAACGCCTCGAGCCAGCGTCCGTCGACGCGGACGTAGACCTGGCTCATCCACTCCTCGACCGCGTACGGCGCTCCCTCCCACGTCCCGGAACTCGCCTTGCGGGCCGTCAGGACGACCGTGTCGCCGACCCGCGCGATCCGCTCACCGCCGACCGTGGTCATGGTGTGGTGCTGCAGCCGTCCCGACGCGATCCAGCCGATGATGTCGGCCTTCGGCGTTACGCCGCCGGCGTCGACCGCCACCCAGCCGTCGGTCCAGCACTTCGCGATCAGCTCGGCATCGTTCCCGACCAGCACCAGATCCGCCGCAGCCGCCGCGGCCCGCACTTCCTCCTCAACGCTCACCCACCCCATTCTGCCGGGCCGCACGTGAACCTTCCCTCATCCCGCGCACGGCACTCCAAGATGGGTTTACCTACCGCGTGGTGAGTTCCCAACCCGTATCAGGAACCCACAACACGATGGGTGAACCCATCCAAGAGACCCGCAGCCCGGCGGATAGCAGCGTCTCGGATTCGAGACGTTCGCATTGTCAAGATGAATGCCCGATCGGAGTGAAGCGGTTCAAACTGAAGAAATGGAACCGGTTGAGCTGACGGGTGCCGGGTTGTCGCCGCTGGAGGCGGTGGCGCTGGGGCAGCGGCGTACGGCGGTGCAGTTGAGTGACGATGCGCGGAAGCGGATGCACGAGTCAGCGCGGGTGGTGGCCGAGGTCGCAGACCGGCAGCCGGTGTACGGGCGGACCACCGGCGTCGGGGCCAATCGCGACGTGCTGACGTCCGACCCTGAGCACGGCGCGCGCCTGCTGGCGTCGCACTCGACGACCGGTACGACGTCGTACCCGAAGGATGTCGTACGGCTCGGACTGCTGATCCGCGTCAACCAGCTCGCGGCCGGCGGATCAGGGCTCGAACCGGCGGTGGCCGACGCGATCGTCGAGCTGCTCAACACCGACGACCTGCCCGACCTGCATCGCGGCGGCGCGATCGGGACCGGCGATCTCGGCCCGCTCGCCGAACTCGGGCTCGCGCTCGGCGACGCGGTGGCCGGAACCAGTGCGCTGCCGCTGCTGTCCAGTAACGCGTTCACACTCGCCGAGTGCTGCCTCGCGTACGTCGAGGCCACCACGCTGATCGACGTCGTACCGCTCGTCGGCGCCCTGTCGCACGTCGCGCTCCGCGGCAACGCCGAGGTGTACGACGCCCGCGTCCACGATGCCCGTCCGCAACCGGGTCAGGTACGCGTCGCGCAACGGATGCGCGACCTCCTCGACGGACTACCGTTGCCTCCGGCCCGCATCCAGGACCCGTTCGGACTCCGCGCGTTCGCCCAGGTACTCGGGCCCGCCGTCGACCATGCCGATGCCTTGGGCAACAGTGTGCGAATCGACATCAACGCCGCGGCGGAGAACCCACTGGTCGCCGGCGACGCCGTACTGCACAACGGCAACTGGCACGCGATGCCGATCGCCCTCGCGCTCGACTCGTTGCGCCTCAGCCTGCACAGTGTCGCGACCTTGTCGACCACCCGGGTGGCGAACCTGGTCGACCCGGACTACACCGGTCTCAGCCGGTTCCTGGCCAGCGGGGCGGACGCGAGCTCGGGCGTGATGATGATCGAGTACGTCGCCCACGACGCGCTGGCCGCCGTACGGTCGTCCGCGCAACCGGCGACGCTCGGTACGGCAACCTTGTCGCGCGGCGCCGAACTGCACGCGAGCTTCGCGCCCCAGGCGGCCGCCCTCACCGCGCAACTCCTCGACGCCCTGCGCGAAGTCCTGGCCAGTGAACTTGTGACCGCCGTACGGGCAATCCGGTTGGCCGGGCTGACACCCGACGACCTCGCACCGGCAGCGGTCGGCCCGTGGCTCGCCGACGCTCTGGCCGCGCTACCGGGCGACCTGGCCGACCGATCGCTCCGGGAGGACCTGGAGATCGCCCGCGGCCTGCTCACCCAATGGGGCGACCGCCAGGTCGAGCATCCCGCGGAGTCCGGCTCAGGATACTAGATCCGGTTGTAGGCCTTCAGCGTGCGGAGCGCTCCGACGGTGACCATCCCGCGGTACTCCAACGTGGCCGCCGGCCCCGGCGGCTCCCAGGTGAGCGCCCACCCGCCGTCGTCCTGCTGGTCCGCGACCAGGCGATCGAGGTGCGCCTCGAGCTGGGCGTCGGTGAAGAGCGGCCGCCAGAAGCTGTCCGGCGACGGCGCGAACTGCAGCGGCGTCACGCCGTACGACGGGTCCGACGCGTCGGCGCGGTAGTGCGCGAGCTTCGGGAGCCAGTCGCGAACGCGGTCGAAGTCGGCGTCACCGGTGTGCTCCAGGAACTCCAGCGCCTCGTGCATGCCGTGCGCGTCCTCCGGGAAGCCGTTCGCCAGCTCGGCCGCGCACCACTCGCCGGCCCGGTCGCGCCAGGGATGCTCGACACCCAACGTGTGCAGCCGGCCAACCAGCCCCGCGGTGGGGTTGAGCGCGGGCTGGTAGGTCCATTCGGCGATGTGCTCGGCGCGCGGGTAGCCCTCCACCGCGGGGCCGCACAGCGGTACGGCGCCGTCCGCGTTCGCGATGCGGTCGAGCCAGTCGGCGGCCCGCCGCACCATCTCGTCGTCGCGCGCCCCGGCTGCCAGCAGCGTGTCGAACGCGACCTCCACGTCGAGCGGAAGGCTGTCCGGGCACCGCTTGTCCGGTTCGAGCCCGTGCCCGAAGCCGCCGTCGGCGTTCTGGAACCCGCGCAGCGCATCCACCACGCCCTGCGGATCGGCCCCCTCGAACACCGCCGCGAAGAGCCGCCGCTCGAGCACCCGGGCGTCCCGCCGTACAAAGTCCCGACCTGCCGTGAAGATGTCCATACCCACACCCTGCCGGATCGGATCGCGCAGGTCTTGAACGAATCGGACGTCACGGCTCGAAGCGGTAGCCCATGCCCGGCTCGGTGAGCAGGTGTTTGGGGCGGGCGGGGTCGGGTTCGAGTTTGCGGCGGAGCTGGGCCATGTAGAAGCGCAGGTTGCCGCCGGCCGTTTCGTAGCCCGGGCCCCAGACCTCGGTGAGGAGCTGGCGCTGCGACATCAGCTTGCCGGGGTGGCGGACCAGGACCTCGAGCAGGTGCCACTCGGTGGGCGTCAGGCGGATGTCCGTACCGTCCGCGAGGGTGACCCGCTTCGCCGAGAGGTCGACGACCGCGCCGCCGACGGCCACCGTGGGCTGTTCCGGTGTGGCGGCACTGCGGCGCAGGACCGCGCGCATCCGGGCGAGTAGCTCGTCGATGCCGAACGGTTTCGTCACGTAGTCGTCCGCGCCGGCGTCCAGCGCCTCGACCTTGTCGGTCTGGTCGGTGCGTCCGGACAGCACGAGGATCGGCGCGTCGGTCCAGCCACGCAGTCCGCGGATCACATCGACGCCGTCGAGGTCGGGCAGTCCGAGGTCGAGAATCACCAGCTCCGGCGGGTACCGGCCGGCGACCTGCAACGCCGACGTACCGGTGCCGGCCAGCTGCACCTCGTACCCGCGCGCCTTCAGGTTGATCTGCAACGCCCGCACAATCTGCGGCTCGTCGTCCACCACCAGCACTCTTGTCACGCGTGGCCTTCCTGTTCCGAACGTTCCCTGGCCCCGGGAACCGGTACGTCGGGGCGCGTGACCGCGGACGGCATCGCGACCACCATGGTCAGTCCACCACCCGGGGTGTCCTCGGGCTGCACGGTGCCGTGCATGGCCTCGGCGAGTCCGCGGGCGAGCGCCAAGCCGAGGCCGACGCCGACGGTGTTGTCGGTGTCGCCGAGGCGCTGGAACGGCGCGAACACCCGGTCCCGCTCCGCCCGCGGAATCCCCGGTCCGCGGTCGACGACCCGGATCTCGACGGTGTCGCCGAGCGCGCTTGCGGTGACGAGTGGAGCCTGGCCGGGCGGCGAGTAGCGGATCGCGTTCGCCAGCAGGTTCGCCACGACCCGTTCGAGCAGCGCGGGGTCGGCTTCGACCAGCGGCAGCGTGTCCGGTACGTCGACACTCACCTGGTCGGCGTCCCCACCGAGCGCGGACAGCACGCCGGGCACGATCTCGTCGAGCGCCGTCGGCCGCGTGAACACCGGGAGTACGCCGGCCTGCAGCCGACTGAGATCGAGCAGGTCGTCCACCAACCGCGACAACCGGTCGAGCGACTCGTCCGCGGTCTCCAGCAGCTCCGCCCGCTCGGAGTCGGTCCACGCCACGTCGTGACCGCGCAGGCTCGTGACCGAGGCCTTTGCCGACGCGAGCGGTGACCTCAGGTCGTGCCCGACGGCGCGCAACAACGCCGTACGCAGCTTGTCCGCCTCGGCCAGCGGCTTCGCCTCGGCCGCGGCCTCGCTCAGGCGCGCGCGATCGATCAGCGCCGCCGCGTGCGCCGCGAACGCACCCACGAGCCGCCGCTCGTCGGCCTCCAGTTGGTGCCCCTGCAGGACCAGTACGAGATCGTCGCGGGCCGGGATCACCGCGTCCGCGTCCTCCGGCCGGCTGCAGGTCACGGTCCCGGCCGAGGCGACCTCCCGCCACTCGTCCGGCCCGTCGTCCAGCCGCTCCAACAGGCACGCACCCGTCATCCCGAACGCCTCGCGCACCCGATCCAGCAAGGCAGGCAGTGCGGTCTCGCCGCGCAGTACCGACCCTGCCAAGGTCGCCAGTGTCTCCGACTCGGCGGCGGCGCGGGCCGCTTCCCGGGTACGGCGGGCCGCGCGGTCGACGACCGAACTGACCATGGCGGCGACCAGCACGAAGATCACCAGCGCGAGGGCGTTGTTCACCTCGGCGATCGTGAACGTCCGGGTCGGCGGCGTGAAGAAGTAGTTGAGGATCAGCGACCCGCCGACCGCGGTCAGCATCGCCGGCAACATCCCACCGACCAGAGCCACCACGACGACCGCGAGCAGGAACGCCAGCACGTTGCTGGTCAGATTGAGGGTGTCGCCGCCGAGGCCGAGGACCAGCGCGAGCAGCGGCTGCAGGACCAGCGCCAGGACGAAGCCCTCGATCTTCCGCCGCCGCGACAAACTGCCGCGTAGCCGCGGCAACCGCCCGCGCCCCATTTGCCCATGGGTGACGATGAGAACGTCGATGTCGCCGGAGTCCCGGATCGTGGTGGCACCGATCCCGGGCCCACCGAGCAGCGAACCCAGCCGCGACCGGCGGCTGCCGCCGAGGACCAACTGGGTCGCATTCTCGGCCCGGGCGAAGCTGAGCAGCGCAGCCGGGACGTCGTCGCCGACGACCTGGTGATAGGTGCCGCCAATCTTCTCGACCAGGTTGCGCTGGTCGGCGAGCCGTTTCGGGTTGGCGCCGGTCAGCCCGTCGGAGCGGGCGACGTGGACGGCGAGCAGGTCGCCTCCGGACGAGCGGGCGGTGATACGCGCTGCCCGCCGGATCAAGGTCTCGCCCTCCGGGCCCCCGGTGAGCGCGACCACGACCCGTTCGCGGGTGTCCCAGGTCGAGTCGATCGCGTGCTGCGCGCGGTACTGCTGCAGGCCGGCGTCCACCCGATCGGCGAGCCAGAGCAGCGCGAGCTCACGCAGTGCGGACAGATTGCCCACGCGGAAGTAGTTGCCCAGGGCGGCGTCGACCTTGTCCGCGGCGTACACGTTCCCGTGTGCCATCCGGCGGCGCAGCGCCTCCGGCGTCATGTCGACGAGCTCAATCTGGTCGGCGGCGCGGACCACGCGGTCCGGCACCGTCTCCTGCTGCGGCACGCCGGTGATCTTCTCGACCACGTCGTTGATCGACTCGAGATGCTGGATGTTCAGCGTCGAGATCACGTCGACGCCGGCGGCGAGCAGCTCCTCGACGTCCTGCCAGCGCTTCTCGTTCCGCCCGCCCGGCACGTTCGTGTGGGCCAGCTCGTCGATCAGCGCCACCTCCGGCCGCCGGGCCAGGATCGCGTCGAGGTCGAGCTCGGTGAAACTGGCGCCGCGATAGTCGACGATCCGCCGCGGCACGGTCTCCAACCCGTCCAGCATCTGCTCGGTGTACTTGCGGCCGTGGGTCTCCACGAAGCCGACGACGACGTCGGTCCCCCGCGCTCGCCGGCGGCGTGCCTCGCCCAGCATCTTGTAGGTCTTTCCAACGCCGGGCGCGGCCCCGAGGTAGATTCGCAGCTCACCGCGGCCGCCCTTGCTCATGCGTCCATGCTCTCAGAGCGCGGCGAGGGCGCCGTTGAGCTTCACCACGTTGACGCGCGGCTCACCCAGGAAACCGAGCGTGCGCCCCTGCGTGTACTCCATCACGAGCTGCCGTACGGTCGCCACCGGCAGGCCGCGCTCCCGCGCGACCCGGTCGACCTGCAGGGCGGCGTACGCCGGACTGATGTCCGGGTCGAGGCCGCTGCCACTCGCCGTGACCGCGTCCGGCGGAACCTGCGACTGCGCGACCCCCTCGAGCGCCGCGACCGCCTCGCGTCGCTCCTCGACCTCTGCCAGCAGGTCGGCGTTGTTCGGGCCGAGGTTCGACCCGCCGCTGGCCAGCGCGTCGTACTCGCTCGCGGACGGCCGAGTCTGGAACCAGTGCGGATCGGCGACCATGATCGCCTCACCGTCGGCATCCTTGCGACCGCTGTCCATCGTGTACGCCTGACCGACCAGGTCCGATGCGGCATCCTTGCCGTCGACCCGGACGACCGAGCCGTTCGCGTTGCCGTGGAAGAGCACCTGGGCGGCGCCCGTCATCGCCAGCGGATAGGCGAGCCCGAGCACCACCGTGAAGAACACGAGCACCCGGAGCGCCACCATGACCTGGCGGAAACTGTTTGTCATTGACAACTACCCTTCAGCGCAGACCGGGGATCAGCGAGATCACCAGGTCGAGAAGCTTGATACCGACGAACGGGCTGATCAGCCCGCCGACGCCGTACACGAGCAGGTTGCGACGCAGCATCGCCGACGCCGAGGCCGGCTTGTACCTAACGCCGCGAAGCGCGAGCGGGACCAGCAGCACGATGATCAGCGCGTTGAACACGATCG
Organism: Kribbella sp. NPDC048915; assembly: GCF_040649595.1. Taxonomy (NCBI): domain Bacteria; kingdom Bacillati; phylum Actinomycetota; class Actinomycetes; order Propionibacteriales; family Kribbellaceae; genus Kribbella; species Kribbella sp. NPDC048915. The sequence goes on from NZ_JBEZFT010000007.1 coordinate 8,947, forward strand.
CGGACACGATCGCCGACTGTGGCGAATGCAGCCCCATGACATTGAGCTTGTCCAGCCCGGGGTACGACGCGGCAAACAGCGCGGGCAGGATCGCGAAGTACTTCGCCACGTCGTTCGCGATCGAGAACGTGGTCAGTGAACCGCGGGTGATCAGCAACTGCTTGCCGATCTCAATGATCTCGATCAGCTTGGTCGGATTGGAGTCGAGGTCGACCATGTTGCCGGCCTCCTTCGCGGCCGACGTCCCGCTGTTCATCGCCACCCCGACGTCCGCTTGGGCCAGCGCCGGTGCGTCGTTGGTACCGTCACCGGTCATCGCGACCAGCCGGCCGCCCTCCTGCTCCTGCTTGATCAACGCCATCTTGTCCTCGGGCGTCGCCTCAGCCAGGTAGTCGTCGACACCCGCCTCCTCGGCGATCGCCTTCGCGGTCAGCGCGTTGTCGCCGGTGATCATCACGGTCCGGATACCCATCGCGCGCATCTGGGCGAACCGTTCGCGCATCCCGTCCTTCACCACGTCCTTCAGGTGCACGGCGCCAAGCGCCCGCGCCGTACCGTCGATGCTCTCGGCAACGACCAGCGGCGTACCGCCGGAGGTCGAGATCGCGTCCACGATCTCACCGAGCCGCGGATCGGTCGTACCGCCGTGCTGGTGGATCCAGGTGCTGACGGCTCCGGCCGCGCCCTTGCGGATCTGCCGACCGTCGACGTCCACGCCACTCATCCGGGTCTGCGCGGTGAACTCCACAAAGGTTGCGTGCGGCAACTCTCCGGTATGACGCTCGCGCAAGCCGTAACCGGTCTTCGCCAGCACGACGATCGACCGGCCTTCCGGCGTCTCGTCGGCCAGACTGGACAGTTGCGCCGCGCCGGCCAACTCGGTGTCGGTGACACCGCCCACCGGGAGGAACTCCGCGGCCTGGCGGTTGCCCAGGGTGATGGTGCCGGTCTTGTCCAGCAGCAGCGTGTTCACGTCACCAGCGGCCTCGACCGCGCGCCCCGACATCGCCAGCACGTTCCGCTGCACCAGACGGTCCATCCCCGCGATGCCGATCGCGGACAGCAGGGCGCCGATCGTGGTCGGGATCAGGCAGACCAGCAACGCCACCAGGATCACCGCGCTCAGCTGCGTGTGCGCGTAGTTCGCGAACGTCGGCAGCGTGACGGTCGCGATCAGGAACACGATCGTCAGGCTCGCCAGCAAGATGTTCAGCGCGATCTCGTTCGGCGTCTTCTGCCGCGCCGCGCCCTCGACCAGCGCGATCATCCGGTCGACGAAACTTTCACCGGGCCGGGTACTGATGCGCACCACGATCCGGTCCGACAGCACCTTCGTCCCGCCGGTGACCGCGCTCCGGTCGCCGCCCGACTCGCGGATGACCGGTGCCGACTCGCCGGTGATCGCCGACTCGTCGACACTCGCCACGCCTTCGACGACGTCACCGTCGCCGGGGATGATCTGGCCGGCCTCGACGACGACCAGGTCACCGAGCCGCAACTCGGTGGCCGGCACCTCCTCCTCGTCGCCACTCGGGGTGACGCGACGCGCGGTGGTCTCGGTCTTGGTCCGGCGCAGCGACTCGGCCTGGGCCTTGCCCCGGCCTTCGGCGACCGCCTCCGCCAGGTTCGCGAACAGAACGGTCAGCCAGAGCCAGACCACGATCCACCACGCGAACACGCTGGGGTCGGTGATGGCGAAGAGCGTCGACGCGACCGCGCCGACCTCGACGACGAACATCACCGGGTTGCGCACCATCAGCCGCGGGTCGAGCTTGCGTAGTGCATCCGGCAACGACGTGAACAGCATCTTCGGATCGAACAAACCCGAAGGTGCCTTCTTCGGCGCCACCTGGTCAGGAACGGGTGGGGTGGTCAGGGTGGTGGTCACAGTCCCTCCGCGAGGGGTCCGAGAGTCAGTGCGGGGAAGTAGGTCAGCCCGGTCACGATGACGACGACACCGACGAGCATCGTGACGAACAAGGCCTTGTGGGTGGGCAGCGTGCCCGGCGTCACCGGGACCGGCTGCTGCCGCGCGAGCGATCCGGCCAGCGCGAGCGCGAACACGATCGGTACGAACCGGCCGAGCAGCATCACCAGGCCCAGCGCGATGTTGTAGAAGGGGATGTTGCCGCTCAGTCCGGCGAACGCGCTGCCGTTGTTGTTGCCGGCCGACGTGAACGCGTACAGCACCTCGGAGAACCCGTGCGGGCTGTCGGTGTTCAGGATCGACGCCCGCGCCACCGCCAGTCCCATCGCGATCGATGCACCGACCAGTACGACGGTCGGCGTCGTGAGGAGGTACAGCGAGACCAGCTTCATCTCGCGCGCGGTGATCTTCTTCTTCAGGTACTCCGGCGTACGCCCGACCATCAGGCCCGCGACGAAGACCGTCAGGATGGCGAGGATCAGCATCCCGTACAGACCGGTACCGGTCCCACCCGGCGACACCTCGCCGAGCATCATGTGGAACAGCGTCGTACCGCCGCCGAGTGCGGTGTACGAGTCGTGCATCGAGTTCACCGCGCCGGTCGACGTACCGGTGGTCGAGGTTGCGAACAGCGCGGACGCCCATTCGCCGAAGCGGGTCTCCTTGCCCTCCATCGCAGCGCCGGCGGCCTGGGTCGCCGTACCGGCACCCTGGGTCTCGAAGAGCGTGGCGGAAACGGTGAACGCGGCCCAGAGCGTGCCCATCACACCGAGGATCGCGTACCCCTGACGCTTGTCGTTCACCATCAGGCCGAACGTCCGCGTGATGCAGACCGGGATGACCAGCAGCAGGAAGATCTCGAACAGATTCGACAGCGGGTTCGGGTTCTCGAACGGGTGCGCCGAGTTGGCGTTGTAGTAGCCGCCGCCGTTGGTGCCGAGCTCCTTGATGACCTCCTGACTGGCAACCGGACCGCCGGGGATCGTCTGGCTCTGCCCGACGACCGAGGTGACCTCATGACCGCCGGAGAAGTTCTGGACCACCCCCATGGCGACCAGGACCAGCGTGCCGATGATTGCGATCGGCAACAGAATCCGCAGCGAGGTCCGGGTCAGGTCGACCCAGAAGTTGCCGATTCGGTCCGTCCGCGACCGGGCGAAGCCGCGGATCAGCGCCACCGCCACGGCCATGCCGACCGCCGCCGACAGGAAGTTCTGCACGGCGAGCCCGGCGAACTGGACCAGGTGACCCATCACGGCCTCGGGCACGTAGTTCTGCCAGTTCGTGTTGGAGACGAACGACGCCGCGGTGTTGAACGCGAGCCCCGAGGGGACGTTCGGCAGACCGAGCGACAGCGGCAGCCAGTGCTGGACGCGTTGCAGGAGGTACAGCAGGACGACGCTGACCGCGGAGAACGCCAGCACCGAACGGGCATAGACCGCCCAGGTCTGGTCGGCCTTCGAGTCGACGCCGAACAGGCGGTACGCCGCGCGCTCGACCCTGGTGTCCGTGCCGGAGGAGTAGACCCGTGCCAGGTAGCCGCCCAACGGAAGGTAGACGGCGCCGAGGCACGCGAGGAGAAGGCCGACCTGCAGCAGGCCGGCAGCGGTGTCGGACATCAGAACCTCTCCGGGAAGACCAGGGCCGCGATCAGGTAGAGGACCAGCGCGACGGCCACCACCAGGCCCGCGATATCTGCAGTGCTCATGCCTTCACTGGACACCGCCGGCTGCCGGGTCAGGAGAGTTCTCGCGGACCTCTCACACCCGCTGGTGCGCCTCTCACAGACTTCTCACATACTTACGGCTGGCAATCCCGCCGACAGATGAGGGAAGAACACTTACGTGACTGAACTGGACACCCCCGCCACCGCCGAGCAGTTCTTCTCCGCGGAGAGCAGGGCCGCGCTGGCCGACGCGAGCCGGAAGCTCGCCGAGCGGCTGCAGGCGCACACCGAGGCGCTGCTCGCGATGACGGGCAACGAAGATCACACCACGCTGTTCGAGCACAACGCGGCGCTCGAGGGTGTGGTCGAGGAATGGAACGACGCGGTCTTCGAACACACCGGTACGTCGCCGCTGCTGCTGGACGACTCGATCGACGACGAGGACGAGGAGACCGAGCAGGACCAGGTGCTCAGCGTCGTGTCCCGGTTCGACCTGCGCGTGGTCGACCTGGACGCGCTGCTCGAGGCCGGGCGCGCCGCGCAGGAGCGGCAGCCGGATGAGCTCGACGAGTCCGGTGACCGTGAGCCGGTCGAATCCGCCGAGCAGGCCATCTACGAGATCAGCCGCGAGGCCGGCGAGCCGTGGTTCGAGCTGCCCGGTGTCGAGATGGTCGCCGGTGGCCGCGCGTACGTCGTACCGGAGGCGCCGTTCGAGCCGGTCGACGCCGACGCCGAGGACGTCGTCACCGAACTCGCGGCTCCGAACGGCGTGCCGACCCATGCCGAGACCTGGGCCTAGACGTACAACTCGCCGTCCAGGACCGTGATCGCCTGACCCTTCAGGTAGACGCGGTCGCCGGACGGCGTCACCCGCACGACGCCGCCTCGGGCGGACGCCTGGTAGCCGACCAGCTCGTCCCGCCCGAGGCGCTCGGCCCAGTACGGCGCGAGGCTCGTGTGGGCGCTACCCGTCACCGGATCCTCGGGGATACCGCTCGCGGGTGCGAAGAAGCGCGAGACGAAGTCGTACTCCTCGCCCGGCGCCGTGACGATCAGCCCGCGCAGGCCGCCGTTTCGGGTGATCGCGGCGATGGCGTCGTAGTCCGGTACGACGGCGCGCACGGTCGCCTCGCCGCGGACGACGACCAGGAGGTCGTTGAGTGCACCGGTCGCGTAGACCTCGACGGGCTCCACCGCGAGCGCGGCTGCGAGTCCTTCCGGCGCTTCGACAGCGCTCGGTAGGTTGAGCGGGAAGTCGAGCGTGATCCCGTCGTCGGCGACGTCCGCCACCAGGACTCCGCTCAGCGTGGCGAACGTGGCTTTGCCGGACAGCTTGCCGTCGGTCGCCAGAACGTGGGCGGTCGCCAGGGTGGCGTGACCGCAGAGCACGACCTCCTTCGTCGGCGTGAACCAGCGCAGGTCCCACTCCGCCTGAGCACCTGCCGATGGGCGGACGAATGCAGTCTCCGCGTGCTTGAGTTCGGCGGCCACGGACTGCATCCAGGCCTCGTCCGGCCAGTCGCCGGCGTCGAGCACGCACACGCCGGCCGGGTTGCCGGTGAACGGACGATCGGCGAACGCGTCAACCACTCGGATCCTCATGAACCGACGCTAACCGGCCAGCAAACGCTCGTTCCATAGCCACCTGACCGGCAAGTGGCCTTGAACCGCTTCAGCGCACGCGCCGTATCGAGGGTGTCCCGCATTCCGACCGACAGGAAAGTGACATGTCGCTTCGCTCGAAGGGCCGTCCACTCGCCGTGGCGACCGCATTCGCCAGCTCACTCGCCCTGCTCGTCCCGGCGACCGCCGATGCCCACCGGTCGCCGCACACACTCGCCGTACAGCAGGTCAACTTGGTCTCGGATCAGGCCGGAAAGGCCGTCCTCCAGGACCCGGACCTGGTCAATCCGTGGGGTCTGTCGCTCGGTGCGACGACGCCGCTGTGGGTGTCGAACCAAGGTACGTCGACGTCCACGCTGTACTCGTCCGCGCCCGGATCGAGCACCGTCACGAAGGTGCCGACGGTCCGCGTCACGGTACCGTTGCCGACCGGGCAGGTGTCCAACGCGAGTACCTCGTTCGTAGTCAGCAACGCGACCGCGAGCGCACCGGCGCGCTTCATCTTCGCCACGCTGACCGGGCAGATCGCGGCCTGGAACCCGACCGTCAACCCGTTGCTCGGACCGGCCGACATCAAGGCGACCACGCCCGGCGCGGTGTACACCGGGCTCGCCATCGCCGGCGGCCCGGACCGGCTGTTCGCGGCCGACTTCGCACGCGGGCGGATCGACGTGTTCGACGGTTCGTTCCAGCCGGTGACGCTGCCGCGGTGGGCCTTCCGCGACAAGGCGCTGCCGAAGGGGTACGCGCCGTACAACGTGCAGACGCTCGACGGGCGGATCTTCGTCACCTACGCCAAGCCGGACCCGAAGACGGGCCGGGCAATGCGCGGCGTCAGCCTCGGCCTCGTCAACGAGTTCACCACCGAGGGGAAGCTGGTGGCCCGCGTTGCCTCGCGCGGTCTGCTGAACGCTCCTTGGGCCCTCGCGCTCGCACCGGCCAGCTGGGGTAAGCCGGCCGGCACGCTGCTCGTCGGGAACTTCGGGGACGGTCGCATCAACATTCTGGAGCCGCGATCAATGAAGCGCTTCAAGCTCACCGGCCAGGTCCGCACCACCTCCGGACGCCCGCTCGCCATCGACGGTCTCTGGGCCCTCCTCCCCGGCACCGCCACCACCGGCGGAGCGGACATCCTTTGGTTCTCGGCAGGCCCCGACAACGAAACCCACGGCCTCCTCGGCCAACTCCGCAAGCCGTAGCCCCGCACCCGCGCCCCGCCGACCGTTTCGGGTCGGCAGGGCGCGGGTTTCAGGCATTCAGTCGATCGGGCGGAGTTCGTCGGCGTACGAGACCGAGACCCGGCGCAGGACGCCGTCCTTCACCGAGTACTGCCCCATCCGCCACAGCGGCGGGCTGTAGGCGTGGATCGAGACGCTGCCCTTGTCGAGGCCGGTCAGCCGGTGGATGTGGTCCGGACCGAAGCCGTACACGTCCCCCGCCTCCACCTCGGTCTCGATCGACGCGGTGCCGATCGCGAGGTTGTGCTCGACGAGCTTGCCGCGGGCGACGGCCACCGCACCCGACGAAACGTCGTGGTCGTGCCAGCCGGTGTCGTTCGCGGGCGTCCAGCAGATCAGCCAGACGTCCACGTTCGCGTCCCGGTGCAGGGACGCGAACACCCGCTCCTCGTCGCTGTATGCGACCTTGTCCTCCCACAGCTGCGGCTGCGCGGCGATCGACGCGGCCAGCTCGGACAACTCCGCGGGTGTCAGGTCGCGGCCCGGAAGGTCGTCCAGCGACAGACAGTTGTTCAGCTCCACGAGCCGGCTGGCCTGGCGCGCTGGGACGTTCGGTACGTCGATTGGCTGGGCAGTCACTGCACTCCCCTCTCAGGAGAACCGGTGCCGAACAGCAGCCGGTACGGATTGTCGTGGCGAATCACCGCGGTCGCGGCGTCGCCCTGGCGAAGGTCGGCGGCCTCGGCGTACGGCCGGTCGGTGCCGTGCACGACCTGGTCGATTCCGAGAACCCGCGCGACGGCGTCGATCCCCTGCGGGCCGTAACTGGAGGTGTCGACGAACAACTGCGGATCGATGGTGCCCAGCCGGCCGCCGCGCGCGGCCAGCCGCTCGTGGTGCACCGGCGCGAGGCCGGCCGCGGCGACGAAACACAGCCGCAGTTCAGGGAACGAGCGGCGTCCGCCGTAGGCATGCCACGCCCACCAGGCGGCCTGCAGCTGTGCGGTGTAGTCGACGACCGGCGCCCACCACCCCGGCGCCTCGGTCGGGTGCGCCTTGCCGGGGTGCACGAGGATCGGCTTGCCTGCCTGCTCAAGCACACGCAGGATCTCGGCCTGCGCTTCCCAGGCCGTCGGCGTGGTCAGGACGTGTGCAGGCAGCTGAAGACCAAGAAATCCCTTGTGCAGCAGGGCTTCCAGCCCGGGGACGTCCGGTTCGAGCAGGTTGACGGAAGCCCAGGCGCGGAACGGCGCCGGGAACTCAGCGGCACCCTGGTGCCAGGCCTCGAGCAGTTCGGCGTCGCCGAGCTCCTCGACGCCGAGCGGGCTGGACAGCGACACGGCGGCCAGAGTCGTGCCCGTGTCCTCCTCGAGCGCAACCCGCTTGCCGATCTCGTGCGCGGCCGGATCGACCTCGTACGGCGCCTCGGTGGCGCAGTACAGCGTCCAGCCGTCCAGGTACGGCGGCTCGCGACGGGCCCGTAGCCGATCGACGAACGCCTCCGGCCACAGGTGCTGGTGGACGTCGATCATCGGGCCCTCCCCTCGCTGGTTTGATCAGATTGAAGCGCTTCAGTACGTTCCGAGTGAAGCGCTTCAATCTGGCGGCTGTCAAGTTTCTGTCCGCCGCGACGGTTAAGGTCATGGACATGTCCGGAAACGGCCGGAGGCCAACCCTCAAGGACATCGCTGCCGAGACCGGCCTGTCGATGGCCGCGGTGTCGTATGCGCTGCGTGGAGTGCACGGCACCCCCGAGACCATTCAGCGCGTGCAAGACGCTGCCGACCGGCTCGGCTACCAGGCCGACCCGATCGCCCGGGCGCTCGCGTCCGGCCGCAGCGGGTCCGTCGGTGTGTTGTGCGCCTCGCTCGAAGACCTTTGGCAGCAACGCCTCGCCGCGGCGCTCGGCCGGGAGCTCCTCACCCCCGACCGGAACGCCCTGATCATCGACTCCGCCGGCGACGCCGCCCGGCAGCTCGAGCTCGCCCAGCACCTGGTCGACCACCGCGTCGACGCGATCGTGGTGATCCCGATCGACCCGCGCGCGAAGGCGTGGGCCACGATCGCGCGCCAGGTCCCGGTGATCGCCATCGGCGACGAGTTGCCCGGAGCCAAGGCCAAGTCCGAGGTCATCCTCGACAACGAGACCGGCGTGACCACTGCGCTGCGCCGGTTCGCCGCTGCCGGCCACACCAACATCGCGGTCCTCAGCCCGACCCGCCGGGTCGAGATCGAGCGCCCCGCCGAAATCATCGCGCAGCGGGTCGCGGTCGACCTCGGCCTGAAGCTTCGCCTGCTGCAGTGTCCACACGACCTGTCCGGCGCGACCGACGTCGCCCGCGAACTGCTCATCGGCCGCGGCCGCCCCACCGGCATCCTCGCACTCGCCGACTCGATGGCCTTCGGCGTGTACGCCGCCTGCCGCGAGCTCGAGCTCCGCATCCCGAAGGACCTCTCGCTGCTCGGGTACGACGACCAGCCGATGTCCCAGCTGCTCTCGCTCTCGACCTTTCACTGGCCACTCGACGAACTGGTCGGCCACGTGGTCTCGCGCGTCACCTCCGCCGTGGACACCAACCGCCGCGTGCGCCGTACCACCCTCACCCCCACCCTGATCGAACGCGGCTCGGTAGCCGCTCCGCCCACCTGAGCGGAACAGCCCGCGACCCGCGCCGTCCTCCACCCGCCCGAAACTAAACCAATCCAGTCGACATACTCCCCCATGCCCACCATCCGGACACCTGGATCACGGACACCTCGCGGAGGCCTTGACCACCTCCCGGGGGCCTTGACCACTCACGGGGGCTTTGACCACCTCACGGGGGCCTTGACCACTCACGGAGGCTTTGACCACCTCACGGGGGCCTTGAACACGTTATTTCCTGTCCGCTGCCCCGCGAGACTGTTCAACGCCCCGCAAACCATCCCCAGCCAACAGCCGTCGGGACACACCGCAGGCACCTGAACAACAGGCCCATGAACGACGGGCCCTTGAACAAACGGGCTTGACCAACGGGCTTGACCAACGGGCTTGATCAACGGGCTTGACCAATGGGCACTTGAACAATCGGCGGAAGAGCTGAACACCGGCGATACCCAGCACACCTCCCGGGGCCTTGAACACCTCCCGGGGGCCTTGAACACGTTATTTCCTGTCCGCAGCCCCGCGAGACTGTTCAACGCCACAGCAACCTGCCCGGTTATCAGCAGCTGGACACGCGGCGGACAAGCGGCGGACGCTGAACAACCGGTGGAAGGCCTCAACACGACCGGGTTGCCTGGGAGCGGCCAGACCCGGCACACCTCCCGGGGCACAGACACCGGGGCACAGACACCTCCCGGGGCACGGACACCTCCCGGAGCACGGACACCTCCCGGAGCACGGACACCTCCCGGAGCACGGACACCTCCCGGGGCACGGACACCTCCCGGGGCATCGAACACCCGTCAGGGGGCTTGAACACGATATTTCCTGTCCACTGCCACGCGAGACTGTTCAACCCCCGACAACGGCGCCGACAACAACCGCCGGACGCGACACGCCCCCAGAGCGCGGACCTCACCCGAGGCGAGAGCGCGGGCACCTCCCGGGGCATTGACCGCCCTCCGGGGGGCTTGAACACGTTATTTCCTGTTCAAGGCCCCCGGAGGGTGTTCAACGCCCCGGCAAGTGGCCGGGCGATCAGGATCTGGACACACACTGTGGTGGGGTTGAACACGCAGCGGAGACCGGAGACGGCGGAGACCGGAGACAGCCGAGACCGGAGACAGCGGAGACCGGGGACAGCGGAGACCGGAGACGGCCGAGACCGGGGACAGCGGGGAAAGACGGAAGGCCGGCCAAGCGATGCTCGGCCGGCCTTCCGGGGGTGGTAACTGGTTACTTGGTGCCGAAGACCTGGAGTTCGGTCATGTCCATGAACTGGCAGCCGCCGTAGGGGCCGTCAGGACAGTTGGTGTCGAAGTCCGGGACCTGCGGGCTGAGCATCCAGAAGCGGACGTACTGGACGTTGCTCGCGTTGCCGGTCGGGGTGACCAGGTTGTACTTGCCGCGGCTGGAAGCGTCGAACGTGCCCTCCGCCGCGGTGGCCCAGGTGGTGCCGTCGGCCGAGGTCTCGATCCGGTACTGGCCCGTGGAGGAGCTGCCCGGGTCACCGCAGGTGTTCGACGGGTCGACGTTGAAGGCCTCGACGGTGACGGCCGCCGGGAGCTTGATGTCGATGTGCTTCGGGATGACCGTGTCGGCCAGGTCGCCGTCGTTGTTGCCGGTCGTGCTGCCCCAGCCGGTGCCCTGCGCGTTGTCGATCGCGGCGCCGGGGCCGCAGCCGTACGGCGTGAAGTCCGGGCCGTTGAACCCGACGACCGAGCCGCCGCCGGATGCGGCCGCCCAGTTGCGGCGCGGGACGAAGTCAGCCTTGGTGTTCGGCGCGACCTTGACGGACTGGACGATCAGCTCGTAGCCGGGTGCGGAGACGACGACCTTCGGGTAGGTCCCCGCAGCGACACCGCTGATCGTGTAGTTGCCGTTCGCATCCGTCGTACCGGCGTAGTCACCGGCGTACCCGGAGGAGTGACCGCCGATGTAGACCAGCGCGTTGGCCACCGGTGCGCCGGTGTCCTTGTCGGTCACCTTGCCGCTGAGCGTGGTGGTGGCGCCTGTCGGCGGCTTGTGGAAGTCCTCGGCCGGGAAGGCGTCGCCGCCGTCGACGACACCGGCGTACCAGCCCATGCCGCGGTTGGCGAAGACGGTCCAGATGATGTCGGCGTTCTTGCCGCCGGAGGCGACCAGGTCGGCCTGGACGATCGCGTTGCGCATGTCGAGCATCGTCGGGTCGGCCGGCGCCAGCTCCATCGCGCGGGTGATGATGCTGACCGCGTAGCTGCGGCCGAACCGCTCGCGCAGGTCCCACAGGGTCTGCGCCCAGACCTCACCGGACGCGTGCACCTCGGGCGTACCGCCGATGGTCGGGAAGTCGCCGTACGTGTAGCCGCCCTTGGAGCCGTCGGGCTGGATGCAGTTCGGGCTGACCGCCTTCACGCGGCAGTCGATCGCCTGGGTGCGGAACAGCTGCCCGGCCGCGACGTACTTGCCCTCGAGGATCTCGCCCGGGGCGGTGGTGTCCTTCTCGAGGCCGTGCGAGACCAGGTAGTCCATCGCGTAGAAGTCGCTCCACGCCTCGCCCATCGAACCGGCCTGGATGCTGTTCAGCGTCGAGTTGCCGGTGGCGTCGACGACCAGGCGGTTGGACAGACCGTGCGTGTACTCGTGGTAGAGGATGCTGGCGTCGTTGGCGCCGCTGGACGAGACCCACGGGTCCTGCTCGTCGGACGCGCCCGGCAGGTGCCACAGGTACATCTGCATGGTCGGCGGGGTGCCGTCCGGCGGGGTGGCCATGTTGGCGTTGTCGATGTGGTTGACGTCCGGGCCGCCGTTCGCGCCGGTGGCCGCGCCGTCCAGGGCGTTCAGCTGCACCGCGTCGCCGCCCGCGGCGTCGAACGAGCCGGCCGCCGGCGTGAAGCTGATCGGCGGCTTCGCCAGCCAGTCATGGAAGTTGCTGGCCAGGTAGAAGGCGTTGGTGACGTCCTGGTTCAGGTTGGCCTTCCAGGAGTCCGGCTTCGCCGGGTCCCAGGTGCAGATGTACGACGTGGAGCACAGCGAGGACGCGTTCTGGAACGTGGTCAGCTTGTACTCGGCGCCGGTCTTGGTGCCGGGCACCTTGACCGTCTCGCCGGCGTTCGGCTGGTTGTCGTCGTTGACGTCCGCGAAGGCCGCGACCGACGTGCCCTCGAGCAGGGTCTTCGCGTTCTTCGGCAGCCACTTGTTGTAGATCAGGTTCTCGACGCGCTGCGTACCGCCCTTGGCCGCGCCCGGGTAGTTGTCCTGGACCAGCGCGTCGCCGTTGCCCTCGCTGACCAGGTCCCGGCGGTACAGCGTGCTGCCGGTCTGGGCGTCGACGACGTGGCTGTAGACGTTGGTGCCACCGGAGTTGGTGTAGGTCAGCCAGCCCTTGCGCAGCCCGTCCGCGGTGTGGAACCACACCTGCTTGGCGGTGTCGCCGTTGCTGAACTTGGTGCTCACCCCGGAAGTGCTCGCGGTGGCGGACTTCGCCGTACCGCCGACATCCTTGATCGCGGTACTGCGGGCCTCGGCGGCGCTGACCTTCGGCGCGGCCGCGGCGGAGCGGGCCTGCGCGGCGGTGGTCAGGCCGGCGACCGGCGAGCCCATCACGGAGATCAGCTGGCCGTTCTTGGTGACGTTGGCCTTGAGGCCGTTGCCGAACACCTCGACGCCGTCCACGACCTGGGTCCAGAAGATGTGGTGGGTGCCGAGGTCGTCGACGTAGTCCTTACGCAGCTTCAGCGTGGCCAGGTCCGCGTCGGAGAGCTTGAAGATCTCCGGGTGGGCCTTCACGTAGTCCAGCGCGACGACCTTGGCCTGCTTCGCGCTCTTGCCGGTGAGGAAACCGTTCAGCTTGGTGACCTGCGCCGGGGTCCCGGTGTTCGGGTCCACCTCGACGACGCCCTGGGTACCGAGCGAGTCACGGAACTTCTTCGCGGCGGCGGTCTCCTTGCCCTGGACCTTGGCGGCCCGGGCGTAGGTGGTGCGGGCGTTCGGCGTCCGGGCGTCGAAGTTGCCCTTGCGCTCCTTGCCACTCGCCTGCTTCTCGGCCTGTGCCGGTTGCTTGCCTTCGGCACCGGCTGTCTGTGCCGCGTCCGCGCCGGCGGCCGTCAGGGCCAGCACGGTAGCGGCGGCGGAGACGGCGGAGACGGCCACCAGCCCCCGCCCTCTGCGTGATGTCGTCACAGCAAAATCTCCATGGAGTGTGTGTCTGCGGGCCGCCCTCAACGGCCCGTCCCGGGGGCGACCTTAAGCCTCCCGAGGCGTCCGGGGAAGCAAAATCACCGGAGTCGAGGGTTGTCCTTCGTGTTCGGCACAGTACTAGGAGCAACGCCTCGATCGCGGGTAGCCACCACCCGATCGCTGCCCGTGTCTCTTCTCGGTGGCGCTTGACCCTTGACACCGTTTCGGCGTACGACGCTATGCTGCCGAGAAATCGATTTCCGAGATATCGTTTTCTCGCCAGAGAGGTCCGCCCATGGATCAGCCCCTGCTCAGTCGGCGACGGTTCCTGCAAGCCGGAGGAGGTGCGGCGCTGGCCGCGTCACTGGCCGCCTGCGGAGACGACGGCAGCGGAGGTGGCGGCTCGAAGGAGCTGGCCTTCGTCTACATGGGCACGGCCGAGCAGCAGGCGACCTGGAACAAGCTGTTCGCGAAGTTCACCGAGCAGCATCCGGAGATCAAGCTCAAGGCCGAGGGCATCCCGCTGTCGAACTGGAGCGAGTTCGCCAACAAGCTCTCCACCCGGATCGCCGGCGGCCAGGTCCCGGACGTCATCCAGATCGCCACCGAGGGCCAGCGCCTGTTCGCGTCCAAGGGCCTGCTCGAGCCGCTGGACGAGTACATCAAGAGGGACCAGTCGACGATCGACGACTACTACGGCGACATGGACCCGAACCTGATCGAGTGGAACAAGAAGTACGCCTCCACCGACGGCAAGACGTACTACCTGCCCGGCGAGTTCAACACCATGTGCATGTGGTACTCGAAGGAGCTGTTCGCGAAGGCCGGCGTCCCCGAGCCGACCGCGCAGTGGACGTGGGACGACTTCCGCCAGGCGTGTGAGCAGATCAAGGCGAAGACCGGTGCGTTCGGGTACGCCGCCGGCCCGGAGTACTTCGCCGCGATCATGCCCTGGCTGCTCACGAACGGGACGAGCAGCTTCACCGACGACTGGTCGAAGCCGACGTACAGCGATCAGAAAGTGGTCGAGGCCGCCGAGTTCAACCGCAAGCTGGTCGCCGACAAGCTGTCGCCGCCGCCCGGCGGGACCTTCGATGCGACCACCGCCGCGGCGCAGGGCAAGCTGGCGATGTTCGGCGGCGGACGCTGGCCGATCATCAGCATCCGGAACCTGAAGGCGACGGCGAAGATGGGCATCGTGCCCTGGCCGGTCAAGGAGAAGCAGGGCTCGCCGGTGGGCTGGAACGGGTACCCGATCCTGAAGGCGTCGAAGAAGAAGGACGACGCCTGGACGTTCATCAAGTTCCTGATCAGCAAGGAAGGCTCGTCGACGTTCGCGCAGCTCGGCGGCACCATCGTCCCGGCGCGGAAGTCGGTCGCGAACAGCCAGTCGTTCCTCACCGACGCGCCGAAGGGCACCGAGTTCCTGTACCAGGCACTCAGTTACGCGACCCCGATCCCGTCACCGGACAAGGGCGCCGCGGTCCAGAAGGCGATCGAGGACGGCTGGAAGCAGGTCCTGACCGGCAACGCCGCGCCCGCCGACGCGCTCGGCAAGGCGCAGACGACGCTGGAGGGATTGGTCTGAACCCCAGTCTGAATCCCCAGCGCCGGCGGGACTGGCTGCCGGGCTACCTGTTCATCAGCCCGGCAGTCCTGCTGTTCGTCGTGTTCGTCGCGGTGCCGTTGATCGCCGCGTTCGGCCTCAGCCTGTTCCACTGGGACCTGTTGAGTACGCCGGAGTTCGCCGGCCTCGACAACTTCAAGCAGCTGGTGTCGGACTCGGCGACCGTCCGCGCGGTGCTGAACACGTTCGTCTTCGCGCTCGCGTCGGTGGTCACGCACATCGGGTTCGGCATGCTGCTCGCGCTCGGCGTCCACCGGACCATGACGCGCGGAACGAAGTACTTCGTCCGGACGGCGTTCTTATTCCCGTTCCTGGTGTCCTGGGCGGCGGTCGCGCTGATCTGGAAGTACGTCCTGGATCCCGCGTTCGGGATCGCGAACTACTACCTGTCCGCGACGACGAACTGGCTGGCCTCGCCGACGTGGGCGTTGCCGACGCTGATCGCGGTCGACTGGTGGCACACGATCGGCTACACCTTCATCATCCTGCTGGCCGGCCTGCAGACCGTGCCGGCGCAGCTGCTCGAGGCGGCGCGGGTGGACGGCGCGAACGCGTGGTGGCGGTTCTGGAGTGTGACGCTGCCGGTGATGTCGCCGACGATCTTCTTCGCCACCGTGATCACGTTCATCGGCGCGTTCCAGATCTTCGACCCGATGGTGATCATGACGCAGGGCGGTCCGGACGGCGCGACCCGCAGCATCGTGCAGTACACCTACGAGAAAGGCTTCCAGTCCTTCGAGGTCGGGTACGCCGCCGCGCTGTCACTGGTGCTGTTCGTGGTGATCATGGTCGTCACCGGACTGCAGTTCCGGCTGAGTCGACGGTGGGTGCATCAATGAGAGGCAAACTGCTCGACCTGATCCTGGTGCTCGGCGGTCTGGTGATGATCGCGCCGTTGGTGTGGCTGATCGTGAACGCCTTGTCCGAGCCGATCGACGCGTTCCAGCTGCCGCCGCGGTGGATCCCGCGCCCGCCGACCCTGGAGAACTTCCAGCAGGTGCCGGACCTGATCCCGTTCGCGCAGATGGCCTGGAACAGCCTGCAGATCGCGGTGATCACCACCGCCGGCGCCCTGTTCACCAGCGCGCTGGCGGCGTACGCGTTCAACCGGCTCCGGTTCCCCGGGCGTGACCAGATCTTCTCGGTGCTGCTCGCGGCGCTGGTGGTGCCCGTGCAGCTGACCGTCGTGCCGATTTTCGTGATGATGCGCTGGCTGCATCTGGTGGACACCACGGTAGCGATCTGGCTGCCGGCGTTGGTGAACGTGTTCGGGATCTTCTTCCTGCGGCAGTACATCTCCTCGATCCCGCGGGAGCTGGACGAGGCGGCGATCATGGACGGCGCCTCGCACTTCTGGATCCTGTTCCGGGTGATCCTGCCGCTCGCCCGGCCGGGGCTGACCGCGCTCGGCATCTTCGTGTTCGAGGCGTCGTGGAACAACTTCTTCTGGCCGTACATCTTCCTGTCGTCGCCGGAGAAGATGACGCTGCCGGTCGGTCTGGTCTCGCTGCAGGGCGCGATGGGCGGCGGGCCGGCCGTCGTACTGTTCGCGGCGATCACGCTGGTCGTGCTGCCGATCCTGGTGCTGTTCCTGATCTTCCAGCGGTCGTTCATCGCGTCGATCGCGACGACGGGGCTCCGGGCATGACCGATCATCTGCCGGCAGCTTTTCGTGCCCTGTGGCATCAGCTACCGCTCGTGGCCACGGCGGGCGCCTTGGTTTGTAGCGCTTCAATTGTGGTGGTCGCGCTCAGCCCGGGCCTGTCGCCGATCAGCGTTCTGCTCGGCGCCTTCCTTGTCGCACCGGTCTGGGCCGCGCTGATCGCCACCACCGATGCCGTGGTACGCGACGATCGCGGCGGCGTGCGGGAGCTGATGACGAACCTGCGAAAGCACGGCCCGGCCGGGATCGGAGTGGGTCTGCTGCCGGCCGCGGTCGTCGCTTGTGCGTTGGTGAATCGGCAGCTGTACGACGGACCGGCTTTCGCTGTTCCACTCGCAGTGAGTGGGTGCGCGAGCGTGCTGGTGGTGCTTGCCTCGTGTTACGCGTTCAGTCTGCGGGTAACGGATGGACTACGCGGCAGGACGCTGTGGCTGACGGCCCTGCACCTGGTAGCGCGGGCTCCTGCAGTACCGCTCGGCGTACTCGCGCTGGCTTTCGTCGCACTGCTGCTCAGCACCTCGGTCACTGCGTCGCTACTACTGCTCGCCCCCGGTCCGGTGGCGTTGTTCGCGTCCGCCGGTACCGCGACCGCTCATGGGACGGAGACACATGCACTACACCGGTGACAAGCTTCGACACTTCGCACTGCCGCTAGGAGGTCTCGGCACCGGCACGGTCGCACTGGCCGGCAACGGCGCGCTCCGCCAGTGGCAGCTGCACAACCTCGGCAACCACGAAGGTCACCTGCCGGACAGCTTCTTCGCACTCCGCCTGTCGCAGGTGGAGCCTCCGATCGACGAGATCCGCCTGCTACAAGGCCCGCCGCTCGAGCCGAGCAACACGCCGCTCGTCACCGATGACGTAGTACCCGCCGCCGAGCAACGCTTGTACGACGTGATCCCGCCGATCGGCCGGACGTCGATTACAGCGACGTACCCGCGGGCGCACGTGGACTACGAGACCGACCTGCCCGTGCAGGTCAGTCTGGACGTGTTCAACCCGCTGGTGCCGTCCGACGAGTTAGCGAGCTCGCAGCCCGTGGTCGCGTTCACGTTCACACTGCACAACCCGGGCGACCTCGCCGTCCACGGCAAACTCGCCGGTGCGCTGCACAACTCGGTCGGCTGGGACGGCGTCTCCCCCATCGACGGTGTCTCCTGCAGTCTGTACGGCGGCAACACCAACAGGGTGCGCCGCGGTGGCGACTGGACCTACCTGGTTCTCGAGAACACCACGCTGCCCGTTGACCATCCTGGAAGCGGTCAACTGGTGCTAGCCACCGACAGCGACGCACTGACCCATCCGCAGTGGTCCCGCCCGGAGGAGTTCGTTGCGTTCCTCAACGGACCGGTGACTCCGGCGAGCGGTGGCAGCGCACCGGGCAGCACCTGGAACGGCGGGCTGGCCGTCCCGTTCCACCTGGAGCCGGGCGAGACCAAGCAGATCCGGTTCCTGATCGCCTGGCACTTCCCGAACCGCTACGTCGACTTCAACCAGTTCGGCCCGCGCCAGGAGTACGGTCACAGCCGTTTCTGGCTCGGCAACGCGTACACCCGTCGTACGCCGGACGCCGTCGCGGCAGCCGAGTCGTTCATCGCCAACTGGACCTCGCAGCAGCAGCTGACGGCCGCGTGGACGACTGCCTTCGAGTCGAGCAGCCTGCCCGGTGAGACCGGCGTACGGCTCGCAGCGCTGGCGGCCGACGTACGCAGCCCCACGGTCTTCCAGACAGCAGACGGCGACATACTGGGCTTCGAGGGAGTCCTCGGCGCGTCCACGGTGATGTGGGGCGGACGGTACGGCGGCTCGTGTCCGCTCAACTGCACCCACGTGTGGAACTACGAGCAGACGCTCTCCCGCCTCTTTCCGGCACTCGAGCGGAACATGCGGGACACCGAGTACGACGTCATGCAGGCACCCGAGGGCTACATCCCACACCGTGTACGCGCACCGCTCTATATGAAGCAGCTGTGGGACGTGGTCATCGGTGGACCCGAGGAGCCCGCGCTGGACGGCATGCTCGGTTCTGTCCTCAAGACGTACCGAGAGGTACGACAGGGCGCCGGGCTGGAGTGGCTGCGTGGACGCTGGCCCAACGTGGTCCGTTTGCTCGACCACATCCACGGCAAGTGGCTGCGAGACGGCGTACTGAAGGGCATCCAGCCAAGTACGCACGACATAGACCTGTGTGGCGTCAACTCGTTCATGGGCACGCTCTGGCTCGCTGCACTGCGTGCGGCAGAGGAGATGGCAGTACTACTCGGAGAGGACGGCAAGCAGTACCGCAGTCTGTTCGACATCGGCAGTGCGGCGTACGACCAACTGCTGTTCACCGGTGAGTACTACCGGCAGATCCTCGACCCGGACGAGACGCGTGACTTCCAGTGGGGTGACGGCTGCCTGGCCGACCAGCTGATCGGGCAGTGGTGGGCGCATCAGCTGGACCTCGGCTACCTGCTGCCCGAGGAGCATGTCCGTACGGCGCTGCGCAACGTCGTACGGCACAACCTGCGGACCGGCTTCCACGACTTCGAGCATCCGTACCGCGTGTTCGCCGACGGCGACGACACCGGCCTGCTGATGTGCACCTGGCCGTACGGCGGCCGGCCCGACGTACCCACGCGGTACTGCGACGAGGTGTGGACCGGGTCGGAGCAGCAGGTCGCCGCGCACTGTCTGTACGAAGGCCTCGTCGACGAGGGCATGTCGATCCTGCACGGCCTCTGGGCGCGGTACGACGGGACGCGGCGCAACCCGTTCAACCCGATCGAGTGCGGCGACCACTACATCCGGAACGCGGCCGGCTGGTCCGTTCTGGAAGCCCTGACCGGCTACCGCTACAACGCCGTCACTTCGACGATCACCTTCGCGCCGCTCGACCTCGCGCGGGACGGGAATACCTGGCAGTTCCCCTTCACCACCGACACTGGCTGGGGCGTCGCCGCACACAGCGGCGACACGCTGACCATCACCTGCCACGCCGGTCAGCTCGACCTGCGGGCAGTTCACGTCGACGGCACGCCGTACCTGCTCGACGGCCCTGTCCCTACCCCGATCGACCCCGCAAACCCGGCTCTTGTGAGTGATGTGTGGGTGGGGCGAGCGAGCAGTGGCGACGCACGCCGTTAACTGTTCAGGCGTCCTAGGCCAGGGGAGATCCGCTCGTGTTGGGGGTTGTCTGCTCGTACACCAGCAGGCAACCCCCAACACGAGGGGTTGACCCACCCTGGTGTGTCGGCCCACACGATCCATCACGACCGCGGTCACAGGGAGCTCCGGGCAGCACGCGGTATCCCTCGCCCCGCGCCGAGGCACCACCCCCGACCCCAGGTCACCCAGGTCACCCAAGTGACCCAAGTCGCCCAGGTCGCCCAAGTCGCCCAAGTCGCCCAAGTCGCCCAAGTCGCCCAAGTCATCCAGGTCACGCCGGTCGCGGCAACCACCACCCGGCCCGCGGCCCCAGCCCCAGTCACGTCGACCGCCGCGGTTAGCCGGATTCACACCGCCCCTGCACCGCCTGCGCTGCTGACCCCCCGGAAAACTTTCCTAGGAGAGTTTTCCGCACGACAGTGGAGGATTTCTTCCCGCCATACGCCGAAAACCCTCCAAAGATCCACGGCTACAACAACCCCACGCCCTCATCTCCCTCATAACCCCCAGCCATACCTCACCGCGGCTGTACCTCACCCCGGCAACCACCGACCACAACTCCTCCGAGCACAACCCGACCCGGAGAACCGGCTCTTTTGACTGATCCGTGGGCGGGTTCGGGCGACCGAGCCGGCCCCCGCGCTGTACGTCCGCGCGTCCCCACGGCCGTGGCCTCTTGAGGCCCCTACCGGGGACCGCGAACACCCATCCGGAACCGTGCACCCCATCCTGAGACCTGCACCCCGCCCCGGGCCCTTGCACACCCGCCTGGGACCGTGCACACCCACCCGGGGCCTCGCACACCCGGTCGGGACCGTGCACACCCACCCGGGACCTCGCACACCCGCTCGGGACCATGCACACCCGGTCGGGACCTCACACACCCGCTCGGGACCATGCACACCCGCTCGGGACCTCGCACACCCGCTCGGGACCATGCACACCATCCCGGGACCGTGCACCCCATCCCGGGACCTTGGACAAGCAATAACCACTCCACACCCACCACAACCTGTTCAAACCCCCAACTTCAGCCCGCACCACGACCGGCGCAGCCAACCACAGCCAGCCTCATACGAACGGATAACCCCGCCAGTTAGGGGTTCTCTGCTCTCATACCGACGAAGAACCCCCAACACGCGGGGTTATCCACCCGTATGCCGTGCCGCGGACCAGCCGGCGGTGATCTGGTCGGCGGTGATCTGGTCGGCGGTGATCTCGTCGGCGGTGATCCGGTCGACCGCGACAGTACGGCGATCTACGCCGCCGTACTGCACACGTAGAGAGCCGCCGTTCTGCACGCGTAGAGAGCCGCCGTACTGCACACGTAAAGAACCGCAGGGCATGCCGGATCTGATGCTCGAGCTGGCGCCCGTAGTGCACACGTAATAGAAGAGTGCCGGCCGCCCGGCAACGCCACCGGACGGACGGCACTCGCTGGTCACGTGATCGCTGGGTGGTGGGGTAGCGACCACGTGAGCTCAGATGAGTCCTAGTGCCCTGGACTCATGCTCGGTGAACATCCGTGACCTGATCAGGAAGCGGACACCCTCCGGCGCCTCCACGGAGAAGCCGCTGCCACGGCCTTTCACCACGTCGACGGTCAGATGGGTGTGCTTCCAATACTCGTACTGTTTCGCGGACATCCAGAAGCCGATCGGCCGGTCCATTCCGTCGACGATCAGATCGCCGAGATGCACGTCCGCCGACCCCGTCCTGAATTCCCCGTCCGGGTAACACATCGGCGAACTGCCGTCGCAGCAGCCACCGGACTGGTGGAACATCAGCGGACCGTGCATCTCGGTGAGGCGGCGGAGCAGCGCCGCCGCCTCGTCCGTGAGCGACACCCGTTCGACCATCTCTGCCGCCCGTCAGAAGAAGCCGAGTTTGGCCGGGCTGTAGCTGACCAGCAGGTTCTTGGTCTGCTGGTAGTGGTCGAGCATCATCTTGTGGTTCTCGCGGCCGATGCCGGAGTTCTTGTACCCGCCGAACGCCGCGTGCGCGGGGTACGCGTGGTAGTTGTTCGTCCAGACCCGTCCGGCCTGGATCTCCCGGCCGGCCCGGTACGCCGTGTTGATGTCCCGCGCCCAAACTCCGGCGCCGAGGCCGTACAGCGTGTCGTTGGCGATCTTCATCGCGTCGGCGTAGTCGTCGAACTTGGTCACCGCGACGACCGGGCCGAAGATCTCCTCCTGGAAGATCCGCATCTTGTTGTCGCCCTCGAACACGGTCGGCTGGATGTAGTACCCGCCGGCCAGGTCGCCGTCGAGCTCGGCCGGGGCGCCACCGGTGACGACTCGCGCGCCCTCGGCCTTGCCGATGTCGATGTAGGCGAGGATCTTCTCGTACTGGTCGTTGCTCGCCTGCGCGCCCATCATCGTGTCGGTGTCCAGCGGGTTGCCGAGCTTGACGGCCTGCGTCCGCGCGACGGCGTCGGCGAGGAACGAGTCGTAGATCGAGGACTGGATCAGCGCCCGCGAGGGGCAGGTGCAGACCTCGCCCTGGTTCAGCGCGAACATCGTGAAGCCCTCGAGCGCCTTGTCGTAGAAATCGTCCCGGGAGGCGGCGACGTCGGCGAAGAACACGTTCGGGCTCTTGCCGCCGAGCTCGAGGGTCACCGGAATGATGTTCTCCGACGCGTACTGCATGATCAGCCGACCGGTCGTGGTCTCACCAGTGAACGCGACCTTGGCCACTCGGTTGCTCGAGGCAAGCGGTTTGCCGGCCTCGACGCCGAATCCGTTGACGATGTTCACCACACCCGGCGGAAGCAGGTCGTGGATCAGCTCCATCAGCACATGGATCGAGGCCGGGGTCTGCTCGGCCGGTTTCAGTACGACAGCGTTTCCGGCCGCGAGCGCGGGCGCCAGCTTCCAGACCGCCATCAGGATCGGGAAGTTCCACGGGATGATCTGCCCGACCACGCCGAGCGGCTCGTGGAAGTGGTACGCGATGGTGTCGTCGTCGATCACCGACACCGAGCCTTCCTGGGCCCGCAGCGCGCCGGCGAAGTACCGGAAGTGGTCGATGGCCAGCGGTAGGTCGGCGGCGAGCGTCTCGCGGACGGCCTTGCCGTTGTCCCAGGTCTCGGCGACCGCGAGCAGTTCGAGGTTGGCCTCGATCCGGTCCGCGATCTTGTTCAGGACGTTCGCCCGCTCGGCCGGCGACGTCCGCCCCCAGGCCGGTGCGGCGCCGTGCGCGGCGTCCAGCGCGGCCTCGACGTCCTCGGCCGTGCCGCGGGCGATCTCGGTGAAGTTCTGGCCGGTGACCGGGGTCGGGTTCTCGAAGTACCGGCCCTTGACCGGCGGCACCCATTCGCCGCCGATGTAGTGGTCGTAGCGGGGTTTGTACGTGACCGGGCTGCCATCTTGCCCAGGAGCTGCGAAGATCGTCATTGGTCCTCCACGGGATCCGCCGTTGACCTCGAAACGTAGGTAGTGAGACGTTGCACGGACGTTGCAGTGAATCTTGTCGGCGGAGTGAGGCTGGATGGACGCACCGGAGCAGGCCCGCAGGCTGAGCGGGGTGTACGACGACGTACTCGGCGGCGACCGCGCCGCGACCGATCCGCGCCCGCTGGTCGCCGCGACCGATCCGCGTCCGTTGGTCGCTGCGTCCTGGCAGCGCTCGCTCGCCGCGGCCGTCGACCCCGAACTGGACGCGCCGCCGATGATCCTGGACGAGCGGACCGTCGAGGAACTGCGCGCCGACCACCCGCTCCGCGCGGTCCTCCCGGTGTTGCGCCAGACGCTGACGACGATCGCCGACGAGGCGTCGCACATCATGCTCGTCACCGACGCCCAAGGTCTCGTCCTGTGGCGCGAAGGCGCCTCCGACGTGAAGCGGGCCGCCGACCGGATCGCCTTGTCCGAAGGGGCGGTGTGGTCCGAGGACCAGATCGGCACGAACGGCATGGGTACGGCGCTCGCGGTCGGCAAACCGGTACAGATCCATTCGGCGGAACATCTCGTCCGCCGGATCCACGAATGGACCTGTGCCGCTGCGCCGGTCCACGATCCCGACACCGGCCGGCTGCTCGGCGCGGTCGACGTCTCGGGGCCGTTGCGCACGGTCCACCCCGCGATGGTCGCGCTCGTCACCGCGGCCGCGCAGCTCGCCGAAGGTCAGCTGAAGGTCCGGATGGCCGCCGCCGACGAGATGCTCCGCGCCCGCAACATGCGGCACCTGATGGCCCTCGGCGACGCCCCCGGCGCATTGCTCACCCCGACAGGTCGCGTGCTCGCGGTCCAGCCGCTCGAGTGGCTGCCCGACCGCCTCGACGTACCGGAGGACACCGATCGCATCGACCTCGGCGACGGCCGCGAAGGCGTGATCGAACGACTCGACGAGGGCTACCTGCTACGCATCCCCGGCACACCGGTACGCCGTACGCGCCCGTCGCTGCGCCTGAAGCTGCTCGGATCAGGCCAGCCGACCGCGGTCGTCGGTGGTCGCGAGATCGCGCTGACGTTGCGGCGCGCCGAAGTACTCGCGCTGCTGTTGCTGCAGCCGACCGGGCTGACCGCCGAGCAGCTGATGCTCCAGCTGTACGGCGATGAGGGCAACCCGACGACGGTCCGCGCCGAGATGCATCGGCTGCGGAACCTGCTCGGCGGCGGGATCCTCGACACGAAGCCGTACCGCATCGTCGCAGACGCCACCGGCGACGTGACCGACGTACAGAAGGCCCTCCGCGGCGGCGACCTGCGCACAGCGCTGGACCTGTACGACGGTCCGCTGCTGGCCCGATCGGATGCCCCGGCATTGCGCGCCGAACGCGACGAACTTGAAGCCACCCTCCGCCGTGCCACGCTCGACACGCACGATCCCGACCTGCTGTGGACGTTCGCCCAGACAGCGAGCGGCGCCGAGGACCTCGAAATCTTCGAGGCCCTCGACCGCCACCTCCCGATCAGCGACCCCCGCCGCCCACCGGTCGTCGCCCGCCTCGCCCGCCTCGTCGACTGAATGTCACTCGCGACCGACGAGGATCCACAGGTAGTCGCGGTTCTTGGTCGGGAACGTGGCGGTTCGATTGCTCACTTCCTTGGTCTTCTTGCAGTCGCTGGTGGTGTACTTCCAGCGCACCACCTGGACGCGCCAGGACTGCTTGAGCTGGTGCAGCCGGCGCACCTTCCCGGCCGGCACCTCCGCGGTGTACGACCAGCTGTCGGTCACCGAGTGAGACTTGCCCACGGTCTTGGAGTACTTGTTCTGGATCTCGGCGATCACCAGCGGGATGCTCACCCCGAGGTCCCCGGACCACGACGAGTTCGACTCCGACGTAGCGGTCTTCTGGTAGGTGATCCGGCCCGGCCCTTCCATCCAGTCGCTGTACAGGTTCGTGCCGACGTACACCTCGTGGCCGCCCCGGGTGTACCAGTACACCGTTTTCGTGTCGCATTTCTTGGTCACGGCCGCGGTCGCCGTACCGGCGGGCACCAGCAGCCCGGCCGCGATCAGTACTCCAGCAGCGATTCCCCGACGAAGACGCATCGTTCTCTCCCACCGAAACCGATTGACAGGTACTGCGATTGCAGTGGTTGGAAACTTACGAAGCACCCGGTGATCACGACAAGAAGCCTTCTGTAACGCTGTGTGTCGATTTGGTGACAGCAGAATTGGTGGCGTGACGAGCCCGACACAGACATGACTGACGAGTAACCGCCCAATACCATCGCTGGTATGCAGATCCTCGCCATCGCCGTCTCGCTCGCGGTGACGCTTGTCGCCGTTGCCCTGTTCGGCAAGACGATCGGGCACCTGGTGTCCGTCATCAAGCTCGGTCAGCCGGCGGCCGGGCGGACCGACCAGCCGGGCACGCGGACCGTCACCCTGCTGCGGGAGACCGTCGGCCACACGCGCATGTTGCAGTGGAGCCACATCGGGGTGATGCACTGGTTCGTCGCGTTCGGGTTCCTGGGGTTGTTCCTGACCCTGGTGACGGCGTTCGGCCAGCTTTTCGACGCGCACTTCGCGCTGCCTGTCATCGGGCACTGGTTCGTGTTCGAGTGGGGCACCGAGGCGCTCACCTGGACGGGCCTGGTGTCGATCGTCGGGCTGATCCTGATCCGGCTGCGGCATCTGCCGTCGGGGTCCGAGGGGCGCTACAGCCGGTTCTTCGGTTCGCGGGCCTGGCAGGCGTACTACGTCGAGTACACGATCCTCGGCGTCCTGATCTGCATCCTGTTGCTGCGCGGCCTCGAGTACGAGCTGAGCGGTGCCTCGAAGTTCCACTTCCCGATGACGTTCTTCCTCGGCAGCGGCCTGTTCGGCGGCCTGAGCGAGAGTGGGCTCGAGAACGCGATCTACCTGGTCGCGATGATCAAGATCCTGATCTCGTTCGCGTGGATGATCACGATCTCGCTGAACGCCACGATGGGCGTCGCCTGGCACCGGTTCACCGCCTGGCCGAACATCTGGTTCAAGCGCAAGGCCGACGGCGGTACGGCGCTCGGCGCCCTGCAGCCGATCTCCGTGAACGGCGCCCCGATCGACTTCGAGAACATCGAGGACCTCGACGAGGACGCGGCGCTCGGCGTCGGCAAGGTCGAGGACTTCACCTGGAAGGGACTGCTCGACTTCACCACCTGCACCGAGTGCGGGCGGTGCCAGTCGCAGTGCCCCGCGTGGAACACCGACAAGCCGTTGTCACCGAAGCTCGTCGTGATGAACCTGCGCGAGCACGCGTACAACAAGGCGCCGTACCTGCTGGCCTCCTCCGACGAGGAGCGCAAGTCGCTGCCGGAGCTGGTGCTCGCCGAACAGGACAAGCCGCTGGTCGGTGCCGCGGACGTCGCGGTCATCGACGAGGACGCGCTGTGGGCCTGTACGTCGTGCGGCGCCTGCGTGCAGCAGTGCCCGGTCGACATCGAGCACGTCGACGCGATCATGGACATGCGCCGGTACCAGGTACTGATCGAGTCGTCGTTCCCGTCCGAGCTCAACGGGTTGTTCAAGGGCCTGGAGAACAAGGGCAACCCGTGGAACATGAACCCGTCGGGCCGGATGGACTGGGCCAAGGACCTGCCGTTCGAGGTCAAGCAGGTCGGCGCGGACGTCGAGTCGCTGGACGAGGTCGAGTACCTGTTCTGGGTCGGCTGCGCGGGCGCCTTCGAGGATCGCGCGAAGAAGACCACGCAGGCAGTGGCCGAGCTGCTCGACATCGCGGGTGTTTCGTTCGCCGTACTGGGCGACGGCGAGACGTGTACGGGTGACCCGGCGCGGCGGTCCGGCAACGAGTTCGTCTTCCAGCAGCTGGCGATGCAGAACGCCGAGGTGTTCAAGGAGACTTCAGCGAAGAAGGTCGTGTCGACCTGTGCGCACTGCTTCAACACGTTGAAGAACGAGTACTCGCAGCTCGGCGTCGAGCTCGACGTCATCCACCACACGCAGCTGCTGAACCGCCTCGTCCGGGAGGGCAAGCTGACGCCGGTCGCACCGGCCGACAGTTCGCTCAACGGCCAGAAGATCACGTACCACGACCCGTGCTACCTCGGCCGCCACAACCAGGTGTACGACGCCCCGCGCGAACTGCTCGACATCATCCCGGGCGCCGAGTACGCCGAGATGCCGCGGAACCGGACGAAGTCGTTCTGCTGCGGCGCGGGTGGCGCGCGGATGTGGATGGAGGAGAAGCTCGGCACCCGGATCAACGTGAACCGGACCACCGAAGCCGTCGACACCGGCGCGGACAAGATCGCCACCGGCTGCCCGTTCTGCCGGGTGATGCTGTCCGACGGCCTCACCGCCAAGCAGGCCGACGGCTCGGCCCGCGAGTCCGTCGAGGTCCAGGACGTCGCGCAACTTTTGCTCGCCTCGGTGAAACGCGGCCGATAACTGCAGCTAGCGGCAAAAGCTTCCTCCTCAGGTGGTCCAGACCGTAAGATCCACCGTCCGCATCACCTGGGGAGGAAACCGCATCATGTCGTTCCGGAAGCTTCGCACCGCCCTGGCCGTCGGGGCCGCCGTACCGCTCGCCCTCGGCTTGGCCGCCTGCGGCAACGGGGAACCCGCCGCCACCGGCACCAAGCCGTCCGCGGCGGTCTCGACGCCGACCACGACCACGACGGTCACCGTGCCGACCGAGAAGCCGGCCCAGCAGGTCGTACCGGCTACCCATCTCGACACCGCCAGCTTCATGCCGGCGATGAAGAAGGGGATGACCGGCAAGAACACTGCACGTCTGACGATGCGGATGGTCGCCGGCGGGCAGACGATGTCGATGAGCGGTGTGCTGTCGATGGATCCGGTCGCCGCCCAGCTGGACATGGTCGGCGCGGCGTTCGGCGGCCGGATGAAGATGATCCTGGTCGGCGACGCCGTCTACCTCTCGACGCCGGAGCTGCCGGCCGGCAAGTACGTGAAGATCGACGCGAAGTCCAGCGACCCGCTGACCAAGGAGCTCGGCGAGATGCTCGAGCAGATGGACCCGACGAAGATCTACGACGCGTTCGACGGCGGGCTGCAGGACGCGAAGTTCGTCAAGAGCGAGACCCTGAACGGCCACAAGGTCGACCGGTACGCGGTCACCGTCGACGTCGCGGCGGCCCTGAAGGCCCAGGGCCAGAAGGTGCCGGCCGGGATGCCGAAGACCATCGTCTACTCGATCTGGATGGGCTCGACCGACCACCTGATGTACAAGGTCGTCTTCGACCTGCAGGGCGTCTCCGCGACCATGACGGCCGATGACTGGGGCAAGCCGGTGTCGATCAAGGCGCCGTCGGCGAAGAACATCGTTCGCCGCTAACGGCCGGTATCGGTCATTTTCCCACCACTGCGTGTGAACTTCTCGTAATCTCGCGTTACGGATGTGATCACCTCGCGATGATCGGGTGGGTGGATGCCGATGCCGACAACACGACGTACGTTCCTCACCGCCGGCGGAGCCGCGGCGGCGCTCGCGCTGAGCGGCGGTCTTCCGGAGATCACGGCCGCCGTCGCCGGGCGCACAGGCCCGCCGGACCGGCGGGACCCGTTCACGCTCGGCGTCGCGTCCGGCGATCCGCTACCGGACGCGGTGGTGATCTGGACCCGGCTGGCCCCCGATCCGCTCGCGCCGTTCGGCGGCATGGATCGGGTGCCGGTCGAGGTGCAGTGGCAGGTCGCGACCGACGAGCAGTTCCACCACGTCGTCCGCGCGGGGACCGCCCGCACCGGCCCCGAGGTGAGCCACTCGGTGCACGTCGACGTCCGCGGCCTGCAGCCGTGGCGCCACTACTGGTACCGCTTCCGCGTGAACGGCCGGCTCAGCCCGGTCGGCCGGACTCGGACCGCACCCGCGTACGGCGCCGACGTTGGTGAACTCTCGCTCGCGTTCGCGTCCTGTCAGGCATGGTGGGAGGGCTGGTACACGGCGTACGCGGACATGGCGCGCCGCGAGCACGACGTGGTGTTCTTCCTCGGCGACTACATCTACGAGTTCGGCATCGACCGCGGGATCCGGCCGCATTCGAACGAGCCGTACATCACCCAGCAGTGCGTGACACTCGACGAGTACCGGGTGCGTTATGCGGCGTACAAGCTGGATGCGGATCTCCAGCGCGCCCACGCGGTCGCGCCCTGGGTCGTCACGCTGGACGACCACGAGGTCGTCGACAACTGGGCCGACGAGGCGCATCCGAGCGCACCGCCGGCACAGTTCCGGGTACGGCGGGCCAACGCGTTCCGCGCATACTGGGAACACATGCCGTTGCGGCTGTCACGGCTGCCGAAGGGGCCGGACATTCCGCTGTACCGACGGTTCCGGTACGGGCGGCTCGCGGAGTTCAGCGTCCTGGACACGCGGCAGTACCGCTCGGACCAGGCGTACGGCGACGGCACAAAGGCACCCGGTCCCGAGACGGCGGATCCGGCGCGCACCATCACCGGTGACGCCCAGGAGAAGTGGCTGCTCGACGGCCTCGCGGCCTCGCAGACCCGATGGAACGTACTCGCGCAGCAGACCGCGATGGCCCGGCTCGACACGAAGGACGGGCCGGAGGTACTGGTGCCGATGGACACCTGGGACGGGTACGAGGCGTCGCGAAGCCGCATCCTCGACGGCGCGGTGGACCGCGGAGTGCGGAACCTGGTGTCGATCGCCGGCGACCTGCACCGCAGCGTCGCGTCCGACCTGAAGCAGGACTTCACCGATCCGGGGTCGCCGGTCGTGGGCGCTGAGTTCGTCGGTACGTCGATCACGTCGGGCATCGACGGTGAGGACCTGGACGCCGGTGGTGCAACGTTGCTGCGGGAGAACCCGCACATGAAGTTCGGGAACTTCCAGCGCGGCTACGTCAGCTGCAGCATCACACCGCAGCGGTGGGTCTCCGACTACCGCGTTGTCGACAAGGTGTCCGTCCAGGGCGGCACCGTCAGCACGCGCGCCAAGCTCCTTGTCGAGGACGGCCGCCCGGGTATCGCGGAGGTACAGCAATGAGAATCCCCCGTCAGGCCGCCGTCTTGGCCGGTACGTTGCTCACAGCCGCCCTGATCAGCGCTGGTTCTGCCGGCGCAGGCTCGGCCGAAGGCGGGTCGGACGCCGTCAGCTCGATGCCCTCGGCAACTTCCGCCGTTGCGGTGAGCGTCACGCCGCAGACACTGAACGTGGTCGGCCTGCCGTGTCGGCCGAGCACGCTGAACCTGACCATGACCAACACCGGCGCCCAGGACCGGTACGCCGACCTCACGCTCGCACCGACCGGTCCGCTGCAGTTGTCGCGCACCCTCTTCTCGTCGTGGCTGCCCGCGGTCGACCCGGATCAACCCGTGTCGGCACCCGTTGAGATCCGGGTACCGCGCGACACCGCACCCGGTGCGTACTCGATCGACGTCCGGTTGGATCGGTCGCGGCTGACAGTACCGGTGACCGTCGACCCGCTGCCGCCAAAGGGCCCGGGCGACAACCTCGCCCTCGGCGAGCAGGCGACCGCGTCCTCCACCCACGGCAACTTCACCCTGTGCGGCGCGGTCGACGGCGACAGCGACACCGAGCACTGGGACACCCTGACCGGCTGGAACGACGGCACCCGCGCAGTCTTCCCCGACACCTACGACGTGGCGCTGTCCGCACCCGCCACGGTCAGCCGCGTCGAGCTCTACACGCTGGACACGGCGAAGTGGCCGGCCCGCACCAACGGCCTCCGCGACTGGGACATCCAAGCCCGGGTCGCCGGCGCTTGGCAGACCGTTGCCGAAGTCCGCGGCAACACCCTCGGCCACGTCACCACAACCTTCACCCCGGTCACCACCGACGCCATCCGAATCCGCTGCCTCGACGGCAACGACCACGCCTACTCCCGCATCGTCGAACTAGAGGTCTACGGCACCTGACGTTGGCCAGGCAACGGCCCGTCCTTGCCTCGATCAACCGTTTGATACGCCCGTTTGCCCTGGCTTCACGTTGCCACGTCGAACTTGTGAACCGATCAGCCGAGCGCCGCGAGCACGCTTGCCAGCACGGCCACGGCGAGGATTCCCCCGACAACGCCGAGGAGGACGCCGAGCCCTTTCCGCTTCACTTTGCTGTGGCCGATGCTCCCGGAGGTGAACTGGTGGTACGGCGACGCATAGAACACCGGCACTGCCTGGTTCGGAAACACTGTGCAATCGAGCGCTGCCCTGCCGTAGGTCAGCATCCACTGCGAGTGAACCTCGATGTGCAGCGGTCCGGCGAACACCGGGATGTCGTTCCGGCCGTATTTGACCGGCACCGGGTAACCATTCAGGTGCACGGTCGGCGGGATCATGTTCGATGTCAGCGCACTGCCCTGGATGGTCAACTGCAGCATCCCGGTCGGAACCTGCGGCTGATACTGCTGCGGCTGCGGCTGCTGGAACGGCGGCGGCTGCTGCTGGTGGCTCATGCGGCCACACGATATGGCAGAACATCGCTGCACTGTGGAGCGGGTGACGGGAATCGAACCCGCACTGTCAGCTTGGGAAGCTGATGTTCTGCCATTGAACTACACCCGCGCGGCCGGTCACCCGGCAGCGGAGAAGAGCATAACCGATTCCGCCCCACCCAACCACGCCACCCCCGGCGCGCCGCCACACCACACGGGGTGTCGCGCCGAGGTTTGAACACCCTTTCGACCCGCTACACAGGCCCTAACCTGTTCAAGCGGACGTTTTCCTGTTCAAGCCCCCAGCTTGTGGCTGGTAGGCGCCCGGGGCGGGAGAGCCGCGCGAGGCCGGTGAAGCGGGCCCGGTGCCGCAGTTCTCGGGCGTTTGAACAGTCCGCGGGGGGGTGTGCACACGTTATTTCGTGTCCGCACCCCCGGGTTGGGGTTCATTGCCCTGAGCCCATTGCCGGGTACGACGGGAACATCGACCGCGGCCACCCCACAAGCACTCCGGTGCGCGCCGCCGCACAAAGCACACTCCGGTGCGCGCCGCCGTACACGCACGCCGGTTGCGGGCCACCCCACGCAGCGCGCCACCTCAAGTCGCGGTACCCGCACGCCGATTGCGGCCACCCACGCAGTACGCCGATTGCGGGTCGCCGTACCGATTCCACCGGTGTGACCCGACGCACACGTGGCGGCCTCGCACCGCCCCACAGAACCCCATGCAGGTGTCGCGCCGAGGTTTGAACACCCTTTCGACCCACTACACAGGCCCTAACCTGTTCAAGCGAACGTTTTCTTGTTCAAGCCCCCGACTTCTGGCCGGAGGGCGCGCCCCGTACCGCGCCCACCCAGGCGAACCGAACCGAGCGAGCGGACCGGCCGCCCAGGTCTGCCGGCGCACCTCTGACGGCGCAGTTCTCGGGGGTTTGAACAAGCCATGGGGGATGTGCACACGTTATTCGTGTCCGCACCCCCGGGTTGGGGTTCTTTACCCTGAGCCCATGGCCGGGCACGACGGGAAATCGACCGCGGGCCACCCACAAAGCACCCCGGCGCGCCGCCCCACACACATGCCACTTGCGAGCCACCGCACGCAACACCCCGGCGCGCCGGGGTACGCGCATGCCAGTTGCAGGTCCACCCCACGCAGCACGCCGATGCGACTCGCCGTGCACGCATGCATGTTGCGCGGCCACCCGACGCGGTACGCAGATGCGGGCCGCCCACACACATGCCACTTGCCTGCCACACGCAGCACGCCGATGCGACTCGCCGTGCATGCATGCGGGTTGCGGGCACCCCACGCGGCACCTCGGCGCGCGCCCCCGTGCACATGCCAGTTGCGGGTCACCCCACGCAGTACGCCGATGCGGGTCGCCGTACCGATTCCACCGGTGCGAGCCGCCGCTCACGTGGCGGCGCGGGCCTCCGCACACAACCCCACGCAGGTGTCGCGCCGAGGTTTGAACACCCTTTCGACCCACTACACAGGCCCTAACCTGTTCAAGCGAACGTTTTCTTGTTCAAGCCCCCGACTTCTGGCCGGAGGGCGCGCCCCGTACCGCGCCCACCCAGGCGAACCGAACCGAGCGAGCGGACCGGCGGCCCAGGTCTGCCGGCGCACCGCTGACGGCGCACCTCTGACGGCGCACCTCTGAACGGGGCACCTCTGAACGGGGCACCTCTGACGGCGCACTTCTGACGGCGCACTCCCGACGGCGCACCTCTGACGGCGCAGTTCTCGGGGGTTTGAACAAGCCGTGGGGGGTGTGCACACGTTATTTCGTGTCCGCACCCCCGGGTTGGGTTCTTTGCCCCGAGCCCGTAGACGGTACGGCGGGAACTTGGGCGTGCCCTTCGCCCGTTCACCCGACATTCACCACCGAGCTGCTCCCGGACGGGAACGCAATCCGCGAAGCCGACCTTCACCACCTTCACGGACCCCACCCAACAGAGGGCGGTGAAACGGGGGATTTTCGGGGTGGTTGTTGCCGAATCAGCAGGATGTGGGCCCAGAAGGGGCCGAACGCATCGAAAATCGGGGCGCGGGCGGTTTGTCGCGCAGGTTCTTGGGCAGTTTTTCACAAAGGGCACGTTCAGGACTGGGCAGGGTCGTCATCTTCTGGCAGATTAGAACGCGTTGCCGGGGGCAACATTCGACGCAACGTGAGGATGCGGTCCTGGACCGGGCGACATGGTTGCGGGGCAACTGGATGAAGGGGTGAACGGTGGCAACAGACACGACTGACGCAGTGGACAACCTGGAGAAGGAACTCGTCACATTGGCGCGCCGGCTGCGCGGTCTGCAGCGGACGCTGTCCGACGAGGCGCATCCGGACCTGGAGCCGGCGCAGTACGCGTTGCTCAACCACGTCGAGGAGCTGGCGCCGGTACGGATGGCCGACCTGGTGGCTGCGCTCGAGGTGGACAAGGGTCCGGTCAGCCGGGCCTGCGCGCGACTCGAGGAGGAGGGGCTGCTGAAGCGGGCCGCCGACAAGTCGGACGCGCGCGCGACGCTGCTGACGCTGACGGCCGCGGGCAAGCGCAAGCTGGCGGCGGCGCGGAAGAAGCGGCACAAGGTGATCGCGGACCTGCTGAAGGACTGGTCGCCGACCCAGGTGAAGAACTTCGCGAATCAGGTCTCGAAGTTCAACAAGCTGGCCAACTGAGGTTAGTTGCCTCAGGCCCACGGTCTGGTGGTGTGCTCCGCGCCGGAGAGCTGAGGGCTCCGGACGACCCGCCACCAGCCGCCGGGATGGCAGTTCGTGGGTCCTGACGCTGTGCGGACGAGCAGCGCGCTGCTAACGTGCGACCGTGCTGCTCTCCGACCGTGACATCTTGGCCGAGCTCGACGCGAAGCGGGTCCAGCTGGATCCGTTCGATGCTGCGATGGTGCAGCCGTCGAGTGTCGACGTGCGGCTGGACCGCTTCTTCCGGGTCTTCGAGAACCACAAGTACCCGCATATCGACCCGTCCGAGGAACAGCCGGATCTGACCCGGCTGGTGGAGCCGGACGGTGACGAACCGTTCATCCTGCATCCCGGTGAGTTCGTCCTGGGATCGACGTACGAGCTGGTCACGCTGCCGGACGACGTCGCCGCACGCCTCGAGGGCAAATCGTCACTGGGCCGTCTCGGTCTGCTCACGCACTCCACGGCCGGCTTCATCGACCCGGGCTTCTCGGGTCACGTCACGCTTGAACTGTCGAACGTCGCCACGCTGCCGATCAAGCTCTGGCCGGGGATGAAGATCGGCCAACTGTGCTTCTTCCGGCTGTCGTCGCCGGCCGAGCACCCGTATGGCTCGGCGAAGTACGGCTCGCGGTACCAAGGCCAGCGCGGCCCGACCCCGTCCCGCTCCTTCAAGAACTTCCACCGCACCGACGTGTGAACCAATGACAAAGGCCCCGGGTCAAACCCGGGGCCTTTTGTCGGACCAGATCAGGCGGTCGGCTTCATCACGATGCTGACCAGCTGGATGTCGTTGCTGCCGAACCCGCTGCCCTTCGGCACCTGCCCGAAGACGCCACCGTACGGCGACACCCCGGACGGGGACAATTGCGTGCCGTTGTACAGGCTCATGTCGTTCCCACCCGCGGACGTACCGGGCGACTCGGAGTTGCCGTCCGAGGGGGATTCATTGCCCGACGGCGAGTCACCGGACGTCGGGGAGTCACTGCCCGACGGCGTCTCGCCGTTTGACGGGCTCGCGCTCGAGCCGGCGCTCGGCAGGTCCTCGCCGGTCTTGGCGTCCAGCAGAACCGGCTGCTTCTCGGTCTGCACGTACACGACTCCGTGGAACGCTGCGGTCACCCGCGGCACAATGCGGTCGCCGGACTTGCTCGTGTATCCCCAGGACTTCTTCCCCGTGCTGTCGTCGAACCCGAAAATCTCCTTGTGTCCGGTCGGCGCCAATTCGGTACACACGAGCGAAGCCGCCTGGTCCCAGAGGCACGTGTACCCGCTGGACTCCTGCGCCGACAGCTCGGGCGTCGAGGGCACCACGGCCCCGGTCGACAGATCGACGGCGTACAGCGAGGCGACCGTGTTACCGGAACCCTTCACGTACAGCGTGCCGTAGAAGTATCCGTGCTTGGCGCCGCCGCCGATCGGACTCAGCTCGCCCTGCTTCAGCGGGATCTGCTTCGTGGCCTTCCCGCTCGCACCGTCGAAGAGCACGACCCCGGCGTCGTTGGCGTTCTGCTTGGTCTCGGCCTTCGCGCCCGCGACCACACCGCCGTGCACGGCACCCGGAAGGACGTCCGGCAGCACAGTTCCCTTCTTGGTGGCGGGGTCCGCATACACCGTCGCCCTGTCGCCGCCGCTCGTCACACCGACGGCGACCTGACCGGTCTCCGGGTCGTACTGAGCGTTCGAGATGTACAGTTTCGCCCCGCCTGGCTCGGTCACCGGCGTGGACACCTCTGCAAGCTTCTGTCCGGACGCGACGTCGATCCACTGGACCAGGACCAGGTCCGTCGGCTTCTGTGTGCCGTTGCCCTTGTCGGCCTGCGCGTAGGCGACGACCGCGACGTCCTTGCCGTCGACTTTGACCGCCATCGGGTGGGTCGCATCGCTGACGGTCGTCGTGTCGGACTCGGTCGACCTGATCTCCCAGAGCTTGTTCGGGTCGACGACGTCATGACCGACCAGGCCCCGGTAGTTCACGGCCACGGCCGCCTGGCCGACCATGCCGAGCATGGTGTCGTCGTACATGGCGCGATCGTCGTAGTCGGGCACGGGGTAGGCCGCGGTGACGCTGAAAGCCTTGGGCGGGTCGAACGTCGGGGCGGCCGGGGCCGACGGGGTCGTCGACGTCGTGGTCTCACCGCCGGAATTCTCCGTACCTGCTTCGGGCTTCTTGTCGTCGCCGCCGCAGCCGGCCAGCAGGATCAGCGCAGCGGTGACAGCCGTGGTCGCCACCATCGGACGCAACATCGTTCGTATCTCTCCCCATGTCGACCGAGAATGATCGACTGAACGCTAGCAGTGTCCACGGGTCCCCCCCGGCAGTTATCCACAGGCATTGCAGGAAGTTGCAGCGCGCACCGATCAGCGGTGGCCGGGCGATCCGGCGGTGACGAGGCCGAGCCGCTCGAGTACGGCGAGGATCGCCGCGGCCGCGCTGCTCATCGGGTTCCCGGTCATCGGACGACCGAGAGCTTGGCCGGGCGGTGGGTACCGCGCGGCGTGGTCAACTGGCGGGCGGCCGGCTCGGTCAGCTTGCGGGACGCAGGCTCCAGCCGGTCGGCCAGCCGGTGCAGCGTGCTCGCGAACCGCGTACGGGCGCTGACCCGCGGTTTGCCGTTGTGCCGCAGCGCTCGGCGTTCCGCCTCCCGCAGCCGGTCCTCGACGCGGTAGCGGGCGATTTCCTCGTACTCGGTGATCATGTCCGTTCTCCCCTCACTGGTTTCCTGCTTCGGTGTCTGCTGCAGGCAATGCTTCGCCCAGGTCCCGCCCCCAGTGGCGGGACCTCGTGGCGTGCTGGTCAGACCGTGACTGCGGTCAGACCTTGACGACGGTGATGTCGCCGGAGACCGTGCGGGCGCGCAGCGTCAGCGAGCGCTGACCCTCGGCCGGCTTCTCACCGGGCTGCAAATCGCAGCGGATGCGACCGGTGACGGTCTTCAGATCCAGGTACGTCGGAAGTCCGTCGGGGACCCCGATCTGGACGTCGCCGCGGGCCGTCTCCGCCTGGACGCTCGGCGCATCGGCGACCTCGACCTTGACGTCGCCGGAGCCGGAGGTGGCGATCGAGTGATCGCGGATCCGCTCGATGGTGATGTCCCCCGAGCCCACCTTGACCGACGTCGGACCGGCGGCGTCACCGATCGTGACGTCACCGGAGCCGGTGCTCAGCCCGAGTGCGTCGGCGGCCTCGTCGATGTCGATCGAGCCGGATCCGGTACTCGCGCGAACCGCACCGCCGGCCTGCTCGACCTTGACGTCACCGCTGCCGGTGTTGATGCCGAGCTCCCGCTCGACCCGGTTCAGCCGGACGTCGCCGGAGCCGGTCGCCAAGCGTGCCGCGCCGAGCGGCACGGCCGCGGTGATGTCACCGGAGCCGGTCTTCACCCGGGCGTCGAGCACCGCCGAGGTGGCGATCCGGACCTCGATCTCGGGTCCGCGGCGGATGTTCCGCAGTCCTTCGACGATCAGCTCGCCGTCGACGACCTCGACGGTCACGTCGTCCTCGGACCCGCTGTCGACGTCGACCGTGACCGAGGTGCCCTCGTGGTCGGTGTTGGCGTTGATCGCGACCAGGCCGGAACCGATGTCGATCCGGATCCGGTCGATCCGCCCGCTCTCGTCGTCGACGAGTTGCTGACTGAAGCCGCCCATCACTCCGCCCATCCCGTCACGCGCTGGCCTGGGCCGTGTCCGCCCCGGCGGCGTTCCTTGTCCTCGCGGCGCCGTTCCTTGTCGTCCCGCCGGCGCTCGCGGTCCTCCCGGCGCCAGTCGCGCTCGCGGCGACCGCGGTCGGAGCCGAACACGCCCTCTTCGCCGAACGGTCCGTTCGGGCCGAACACGCCGTTCGGGCCGAAGACGCCGTCGGGGCCGAGCGGTCCGTTCGGACCCAGCGGGCCCTCCGGGCCGAACACCGGACCGCGCGGCGGGCGCGGCGGCCGGGGCGGGCGCGGACCGCGCCGACGCTCGCTGAGCTCGGTCATCACGGTGCGCATCAGCCACGCGTTCGACGAGATGCCCTCGGCGTCGGCGGCTTCGTCCACCTTGTTCTTGATCGACATCGGCAGCCGCAGTGTGATCCGCGCGGTCGGCTCGTCGGCGTCCGGGACCAACTGCTCGGTCTCGTCGCCGACCTCCTCGTCGATGTCTTCGTCGGTCTCGTCCGGACCGGTCAGCTGGCTCGGCGCCGGCGTGACCACGAACTCCGGGCGGCCACCGGCCATCCGAAGCTCGACCGACCCCGGGGACAGCTCACGGCTGATCTCCCCGGCGGCGTCGGACAGGGCTGAGATGAGGGCCAGCCGGCCCGCGTCATCCAGCGTGGCTCCGAGGCGCTGGGCCACGGAGCGAGTTTGGTCGTCGGCCAGGGCGGTCGCGTTCTCGACGCTCCGCCGTACCGACTCGAGGTAGTGGTCAAGTTCCATGACAGCAAGCATGACGTCATAATGACGTCACTGTCAACCCTGGTGATGTCAGAGCGTCGTCAGGATGGCGTCACCGGCAGAATGGCGGGCAGTCGTCGTCAGGAGGAGAACGTGTCCAGAGGTGTACTGATCACCGGTGCGTCCAGGGGTGTCGGCGCGGCCGCCGCGCGGGCCTTCGCGGCCGCCGGCGACCGGGTCGTGCTGCACTGCCGTGGCGCCGTCGACCGCGCCGAAGAAGTGCGCGCCGACCTGCCTGGCGACGGGCACGCAGTGCTCGCCGCGGATCTCGCCGACCCGGCCGCAATCCCTGCCCTGGTTGCGGATTCGGCCGCCGCGCTCGGCCGGATCGACGTCTTGGTGAACAACGCCGCGATGTTCGTCGAGGAGCCGGTCGCGGGCTCCCGCCGGGTCGGTCATCCGCTGGCGGAGACGTCGTACGAGGAGTGGGTCGCGACGTGGCGCCGTACGCTCGCGGTCAACCTCGAGGGCGCCGCTCACGTGACCTGGTGCGTGGCGCGGCAGATGATCGATCAGGACCCGGCCGACGGCGTACGGCGGGGCGCGATCGTGAACGTCGGCTCGCGGGGTGCGTACCGCGGCGAGCCCGACGTCCCGGCGTACGGCGCCTCCAAGGCGGGACTGCACGCGCTCGGACAGTCGTTGGCGGCATCGCTGGCGTCACATGACATCACCGTGACGTCAATCGCGCCCGGGTTCATCGCCACCGACATGACCGCGGCGTTCCTCGACGGCGCCGACGGCGACGCGATCCGCGCCCAGAGCCCGTTCAACCGCGTCGCGACCGCCGAAGAGGTCGGCAACGCGATCTACTGGCTCTCCTCACCCGACGCGAACTGGGCCAGCGGGGCGGTCCTCGACTTCAACGGCGCGTCGTACCTGCGCTGAATCGTCTCCTGACCGATGCGGCGCCAGCACGAGCTCGAGCTGCTCGGCCAGGAAGTCGGGTAGCGAACCCCAGCCGGTGATGGCCCAAGTCCGAACGGCGCCGGTGATGCAGACCAGTGTGTGCTTGGACAGGGCCGGTACGTCGGTGTCCGGGCGGAGCTCGCCGGCCTCGACGGCGGCGCGGTACCAAGTGACGCAGGTGTCGACGATCGCGGCCGAGTGCGCCAGCGCGTGCTCGCGGAACTCTGGGTCGGTGAGTTGGCCGAAGCCGGTGCCGAACTGGTCGCGGTGGTCGATATGGGCGACCGCGGACAGGGCGAAGTCCCGCAGCGTGGCGAGCGGGGAGATGTTGCGGGCGGCGGCTTCCTCGGCTGCTCGTCGCACCATCTGCGGTGACCGAGCGGCGAACGCGAGCAGCAGACCGCGCTTGGAGCCGAAGCGCTGCATGAGGGTCGGGGGCGCCAGTCCGGCGCGGGCGCCGACCGCCGCGAGCGTCAGCCGGGCGGGGCCGAGCTCGGCCAGGACCTCTCGGGTCGCGTCGAGGATCGCGTCGTCGCTCACCAGCCGCGGTCGGGCCATCGCGACACCTCTGCGTTTGTGAATACACATTCGTTAATACACGAGATCGTAACAGATCCTTGTGCGCTCAGTTATTCAGTGACAACGGGTGAGCTTCCGGATACCGCTTTAGGACGAAAGGCGAGGCGTCCGGACCGTGATCCCGCCGTCCGGTGGACCCGTCCGTCGCCGGACACGTCGTTCAACGGGAGCCTCACAATGCGCATCGTCCGCATCACCCTGGGTCTGCTGCTGTCGCTCGCAGGCCTGGTCGCCACCGCCGCCGGCGCCTTCGCGGCGTTCTGGCTCGTCGGACCGGACAACACGATCTCGACCCCCAGCCGGGAACTCGCCAGCCGCGGGCTCGCGGTCGTCACCGCCCCCGCCCTCCTGGACCGGCACGGACCGACGCTGCACGTGAGCGCGTCGGGCGCCAAGCCACTGTTCATCGGCGTCGCGCAGGACCTCGACGTCCGCGACTACCTCGCCGGCGCTGCCCACACCCGACTGATCCGCTTCGACCCGCCGGCCACGTTCGCCACGCAGGAACTGCGGGGCGCGGCCACGAAACTGACGCCGCCCGGTGAGCTCGACTGGTGGGTCGCGCAGTCCGCGCCGGGGTCGCAGTCGCTCAGCTGGCCGATCCAGGACGGGCTGTACGACGTCGTCGTGATGAACGCCGACGGTACGCCGGCGGTCGGCGGCGAGGTCACGTTCGGGATCCAGGTGCACCGGCTGTTCGGGATCTGCCTGCTGGTGCTCGGTGCCGGGGTGCTGCTGCTGGCCTTCGGCCTGACACTGATGCTGCGCCGGCGCCGCGTGGTCGAGCAACTCACGGACACCACCGAGATCCCGGTCATCAAGACCTCGCAGCTGCCGGTCCTCGACCCCGCCGCGCCGCTCGCCGCCGAGGAACAGTTGTCCCCGGCGCACCGCGTCTCGCCGCACACCCCCGAGCACGTCGCGCCTGTCGCTCCGGAGCGTGTTTCGCGTTTCGCTCCCGAGGAACAGCTGGCCCCGGCCTACCGCGTCTCCCCCTTCGCCCCCGAGCGGGTCAGCCCGTTCGCCCCGGACCGCACCAGCCCCTTCGCCCCGGAGCGACTCACCGCCGCCACCCCGGTCACCGAGGAAGACCCGGCTTCCGACCACGTCGCGGCCGACTCCACGCAGCCCGCAGCGCCGGCCGCGGTCCGGTCCGCCGAGATTCGCCCGGCCGCGGTGCCAGCAGCGCCGATGTTCATGTCGG
Source organism: Kribbella sp. NPDC048915 (assembly GCF_040649595.1). NCBI lineage: Bacteria > Bacillati > Actinomycetota > Actinomycetes > Propionibacteriales > Kribbellaceae > Kribbella > Kribbella sp. NPDC048915. Next base: position 50,235 of record NZ_JBEZFT010000007.1, read on the forward strand.
CCGCCGCAGTCGCCCGCGCCAAGTCCCCGGTTCTGATCGGCGCCACCGCACGATCCGACCAGCCCACGCACCCGCAGTACGACGAGTCCACCCACCCGCAGTACGACGAGTCCACGGGACCGCAGTACGACGACCAGCCGGCTTTACCGTCGGACGCTCAAGCAGCGGACGAGGCATCCACCACTGAGACAGAGACGGTGCCGTTGGCGGCTTCGCCGGAGTTTGTGCGCAGCGATGAGGCGGTGCGGCGTACGGCGGCGTTGCTGGCGAGTGGCGCCTTGTTGCTCACCACAACGAGTTGCAGCATGGTCCCGCCGAAGAACACCTTGACCACGGAGGACTCGCGCCCGGCCGTCACGCTCGCCGACGCGCAGACCGTCGTCCAGCGGTACAACCAGCTCAACAACCAGGCGAACCGGACCCGCGACGCGAAGCTGGCCGCGACCATCGAGGGCAACCCGACGCTGGCGCAGACCCAGGCCGGGTTCCTGATCGGCCGCAAGCTCGACCCGGCGGGCAAGGAGATCTCGAAGCCGTTCAGCTACACCAACCTCGAGATCGGCGCACCGCAGTTCACGGCGTACCCGATGCGGTTCGTGGTCAGCTCCGGCATCTCGAACGCGCCCGGCCACCGCCAGCTCGGTGTCTGGCAGCGCGAGAACGCCGGCAGTCCGTGGCTGCTGACGCACTCGGTGTACACGCCGAAGGACGTCGAGCTTCCGCCCGTCGCGGATCTGCGCACCCCGCGGGCCGACGACCTCGCGAAGCTGCAGGCACGCCCCGAGGCAGTCGCGAAGGATCTTGCCGCGTACCTCACCGCCGGCAAGAGCGCGTCGCAGGCGGAGCAGTTCGCGCTGTCCCCCAGCCTCACCCAGCTGCTCGACCTGCGCACGAAGTCGCGGGCCGCCGACAGCGCGCAGCCGTACATCGCGGGCGTCACCGACACCTTCGCGACGTCGGGTGACCCGCTGACGTTCGTCACCGCGAGCGGCGACGCGCTGGTGTTCCTGTCCCTGACCGAGCAGTACTTGCAGCGCGTCGAGCCGGGCTCGAACGCGTACTGGACGAGCGGCGAGGCGACCGCGTTCAGCAGCATGGTCAAGTACACCCGGACCATCCACCAGAACTACCTGCACCAGGTCGCCCTGGTCGTCCCCGCCAACTCGAGCGACGGCGTCCAGGTGCTGTCGATCGAGCCTCAGCTGGTCGGGGCCGGGGGCGCCTGACGGCCAACCCGCGCCGGCGCAGGGCCACAGTCGCTGAGAAGTCAGCGGCAAGCGCTTGTCGAAGGATAGTTCCGACTGGTTGACTTCCCGGGTTAGATCTTCCCATCCGCCCGGGAGTACCAGTGGAACTCACCCGCCGCCGCCTGCTGTCCTTCGTGCCCGCGACCGCGTTACTGACCGCGGTCAACCCAGCCCCGGCCGCCCACGCAGGTGGTACCGACAGTGCTTCCGGTACGGCGGCGTCCGCCGACCCCGGCCGGTTGCTCACCAACATGATCGGGATCTTCGCCGGCACACCCGAGTCGAACGCCCGTCCCGAGGTCGCCGCGAAGCTGACCTCGATCGACACCACCGCCCGGACCTGGCTGTCCGCGCTCGACCGCGCCGGTACCGGCGAACTGTTCGCCGGCCTCCCGCTCGGCACCAGCGATCCGAATCTGAGCGCGTCGTACCAGCACCTGTACGAGATCGCCCTGGCGTACCGCCGCCCCGGCCCCGCCTCGGACCTGCAGGGCAACGCGGAACTCCGTCAACGCATCCTCGACGGCCTCGCCTGGCTGCACGACAACTACTACGGCGACCAGTCGAAGGGCTACTACGGCAACTGGTTCACGTGGGAGATCGGCATCTCGACCTTCGTGTCGAAGACGCTCGCACTGATCGACGCACCGCAGGACCTGATCACGCGGTACGTCGCCTCGATGGACGCGTATCTGCGCAACGGGAAGGACGGTGACGTCGACCTCGACTCGCGCTTCCACACCGGCGCGAACCTCGTCGACATCACGGCGAACCGCATCCTCCAGGGTGCGCTGCTGAACGACGACGCGCGCGTCCGGAAGGCATTGCAGGACCAGTTCACGGTGTTCGCGACCGTCGACCCGTACAACCTGCAGCACGGCGTCACCGACGGGTACTACGCCGACGGCTCGTTTCTTCAGCACGCCTCGGTCGCGTACACGGGCTCGTACGGGAAGGGCCTGCTCAGCCGGGTCGTGCAGACGATCAAGGTGCTCGACGGCACCGAGTACGCGAGCAGCGATGACCTGGTCGGCGTGGTGCAGGGCTGGGTCGAGCACGGGTTCGCGCCGCTGATCTTCGAGGGCTGGATGATGGAGATCGTCAAGGGCCGCGCGGTCTCCCGGACCGCCACCGGGTACGCCGACGTGGCGGTGATCGTCGAGGCGATCGTCGATCTGGCCGACTACGCGACCGGCGACGACGCGGCCCGGTTGAAGTCGTTCGCGAAGTTCACCGCCCGCGCGTCGATCAACCCGAACAGCTTCGTGTCGCCGGTCTCCATCGGCCGGTACGCCGACATCGTCTCCGACCCGTCGATCGCGCCGGCCGACCTCAACCCCGCCGCGAGTACGACGGCGTTCAACGCGATGGACCGCACCGTGCACCGCCGGCCCGGGTACGCGTTCGCGCTGGCACGGAGCTCGGCGCGGATCAGCAAGTACGAGTACATGAACAACGAGAACCTGCTGCCCTGGTTCCAGGGCGACGGTGCGCACTACCTGTATCTGGCCGGCCAGGACCAGACGCAGGCGTTCGGCGTCGACTACTTCACCACGGTCTCGCCGTACGCGCTGGCCGGCGTCACGGCGCCGGTCGAGACCCGCAAGTCGATCCCCGAGCTGTACGGCGCGGCGTACTACGAGAACCCCGGCCACCCGTTGAACTTCACGTCGTCCTCGGAGTCGCAGAACACCTACGTCTACTTCCCGACCGGGACGAACGTGCACTCCGGCGGCGCGACGCTGGACGCGTACGGCGCCGTCGGCTGGGTGCAGTCGGACGACTTCGCGTACGCGTCACGGGCGATCCTCCCGAATGACTTCGTGGTGTACAAGAACGCGTCGGCGACCAAGTCGTGGTTCCTGCTGGACGACGAGATCGTCGTCCTCGCGGCCGGTGTCGGCGACGAGACCCGGGCCGTGACCACCACCCTCGACACCCGGATCGCCGCGCCGAGCGCTGCCGTGACCGTCACCGGTGCGCAGCACAACGGCCGCCCGTGGACCGGGACCGGCACGGTCACCCCGCGCTGGCTCCGCTACACCGACGGCTCGGCCTCGATCGGGTACCACTTCCTGCAGCCGGCCGCGGTCTCGGTCGATCTGCAGACCGTCACGCGGAGCCGTCGGGTGATCCGCGTGTCGAACCCGGACACCCAGGTCACCAAGCAGGTCTTCGCCGTGACCGCCGCGCAGCCCGCGGATTCGCGCCGCTCGCTCGCGTACGCATTGGTGCCCAACGCAACAGAGTCCGCGATGAAGTCGTACCAGCACGGCCGGGTCGCGCTGCTGTCCAACAGCACCAGGATGCAGGCGGTCCAGCACCTCGGCCTGGGGCTGACCGCCGCGAACTCCTTCGGCCCGGGCACGCATCACCTTCCGGGCCTGACGGTCGACGGCCCGGCGTCACTGCTGCTTCGGCGGAAGGGGGCGACCGTTCAGGTTGCCGTCTCCGATCCGACGACGCAGCGCGACAGCATCACGGTCAACCTGCGCGCGCAGTACCTGAAGGCCGCGGCGCCGGTCGACGGGGTTCAGGTGACGCGCACGGTCACCGGCACAAAGGTGACGTTCCGCACGCGGCACCTGTACGGCGCGAGTCTCGCGGTCAAGCTTCTTCCAGCTTGGTGATCAGCGTCTGCATGGTGCGCAGCGTCGTCCGGAGGTCGTCGAGATCGACGGCCGTCGCGAGCTCCGAGGTCCACGGATGCTGGGCGACCGCGATCTGGCGGATCGCCCAGTAGCCGGCCTCGGTACACGCGAGCAGCTTCGCGCGGCGGTGCGCCGGGTTCGGCCGGTACTCGGCAAGGCCGCGCTCGACCAGCAGGTCCGCGATCCGCTGGACGGCCTGCCGGCTGACACCCATGATCCGGCCGACGTCGGCCACAGTCCGCGGCTCTCTGAGCACGCCACCGAGCACCTGCCACCAGGCCGCGGTCAGGCCGCCGTGCGCGGCCAGCCCTTGCGCGGCCTCCATCAGGCGCGCGTTCAACCGGAAGGTGGCGAGGACGACGTCCGTGAGGACCGCGCCACCTTCCGACTGCGGCCCTGGCTTCGGCCATTCCTCCCGCGGTGGAACAGTCATCCGACCAGATTGGCGTACGCGGCAGGGTCGGCGCGGTGGAACACGCCCTCGTACGCGTCCAGCTTCTGCTCGTCCGCGAGGCCGAGCCGCTTCAGGACGGCTCGCGCGAACTGGACCGGCGAGTCCGGCCCGGCCGTGATGACGTCACCGCCGACGACCGCCCGCGCGTCGACGTACTTGTCCGAACCGGCGTAACCGGTCGCCTGCAGGTACTCCTTCGCGGCACTCGTGTGCTCGCACTCGTCGAGCAACCCGACCCGCGCGAGCCCGGCCGTCGCACCACAGATCGCCGCGACTGGCACGCCGGCCTCGAGGAACTGCCCCGCCAGCTTCAAGAAGTCGTCACCGCCGCCCTCGTCCCACTGCGCCGAGCCCGCGAGCACCAGCAGATCCCCCTGCTCGGGCGCGACGTCCGCGATCGTCACGTCCGGAACCACCCGCATCCCGCCCATCGTGACGACCGGTTCGGCCGACTCGGCCACGGTCACCACCGTCCAGGGCTCTCCCGTGAACCTTCCGGTCCGCAGTTCGACCAGCAGATGCCCGATCTCCCAGTCCGCCCATGTGTCGTACACCGCTACATACGCTGTCTCCATGACACCATGTTGTCATTATGACAATGTGTTGTCAATGGGTTGAGGTGGTTTGCACGCCCAGGTATGCAGAACCCGCCGAAACCGGCCGATTTCGGCCGCGAAACCCGGGTTCTGCATACCTGGAGATACGAAGAGGCGCGCTCACCCGGCGTCGGCTCGGCGGAGGAGGGCCACGCCGGCGACGGCGGTCGCGCCCGCGGCGACGGCCAGCGCGTGCTGCACCCGGAGCGTCGCGAGCGCGTTGGTCGATGCGATCAACGGCACGGTCTGCGCGAACGACAGCAGCGACTGCAGCCGGGTCAGATGAGACCTCGGCGCGTGGCGCACGAACACCGGCGCGAGATGCGACGTGAAGAAGCCGACGCCGATCCCCTGCACGACCGCGGCACCAATCGCGACCGCGACAGTCGGCGCGACCGCAAGCCCCGCGATGCCAACCGCCGCGCACAGACATCCGACACCACCGACGATCCCGGCCCGGGCGAAGGTGCCGAAGCGCGCGACGAGCGCCGTTACCAGCAGCCCACCCGCGACACTCCCGGCCACGACCAGACCCGCCTGACCGGCCGCCCAACCATGAGACCGCGCGAGCAGCGGCACACACAGTGAGGTGACCGGCAGGACAAACGCGGCAACCAGCGCGACCACACCGAGAATCACTCGCAGCACCGGATCACCCGCAGCCACCCGAAGCCCGTCGAGCGCATCACGCGCGATCGACCGACGTTCACTCCGCGGCGCCACGTCGTACGGCGGCCTGAGCACGAGCAGTACGGCGAACTCGACGGCGAACGTCAGCCCGTCGAGCACCAGCGCGCCGACCAGACCGACCGTCGCGACCAGCACACCGCTGACCGGCCCGCCGGCCAGCGTGACGATCTGGGCGGCCGACGTCCGCAGTGCCATTGCCCTGGGCAACTGATCGTCCGTCACGAAGAGCCGCGGCAGCACACCGGCCGCGGGCAACGCGAACGAGTCCACGGTGCCGACGACGACCGCGGTCGCCACCAGCAACCCGGCCGACACCCCACGCGCACTCACGGCGAGCGCCAGCAGCAAGCAGCACGACCCGACGATGGCGGAGCACCCGAGCAGCAGTCGGCGCGGACCGATCCGGTCACCGAGCACACCACCGACCAAGAGCAATCCGGCTCGCGGCAGGGTGAATCCGGTCAACACCAAAGCGGCGACGTGCGCGCCGATCCCGGTCGCGGCCCAGCCGAGCGCGAAGAACAGCGCGGTGTCACCGAAGACCGAGAGTGTCGAACCTGCCAGCCAGCCGAAGTAAGCCCGGTTCACCCGTCCAGCCGGACCGGCATGACGAGCGTGGTGAACGTTCCCTGGTCCGCCGACCGAACGATGACCGGCCGCGCCGGCTCGCAGATCTCGAGCAGCACGTCCGGCCCGACACTCACCTCGAGCGCGGCTGCCAAGAGTGGAGCGGTGAACCCGATCCGCACAGCACCGGAACCGATCGCGTCGAGCTTCACCTCGGCACCGATCCGCAGGCTGTCCTCGTCGATCTCGAACGTCACGACGTCCCGCCCGGCGAGCGCCTCCCGCAAGGCGACCCGGTCCACCACCACGCGACACACCGGCGGCGTCAACCCATCGAGGATCTGCTCGTACGCCGGATACTCGACGTCGACCACCGGCAACGAGCGCGACTCGTCACCCCGGGCGAGCACCAGCCCGCCGTTCACCTCCACGCGAACCACGTCTCCCGCGGCGGCCCAGCGACTCACCGCGGCCAGCTCCTCAGCGGGCACCAGAACGCGCGCGGAGGGTCCGCCGAACTCGACCGGCCGCACCGTCCGTACTGCCAGCCGGTACCGGTCCGTCGCGACGAGCGTGATCTCGTCGGCCGCGAGTTGCAGCTGCACACAGTTCAGTCCGGCGTATTCGTCCGTGGTCGCTGCGGCGGAGGCGACCTGACGGATGGCGCTGGCGAGCTCCGGGCCACCGACGGCCGCGGTGGTTCGCTCGGCGAGCAGCTGCGTGAGCAGGCGCGTGGCGGCCTCCCGGGTCGCGGCGGACTTGGCCTCGAGCGTCCGGAGATGGGTGCGGACGAGCTCCGCGACCTCGGCCGACTCGGCGTCCAGGGCGAGCCGGACTTCCGGTAGCGCGAGGTCTATCTCGCGCAGGTCGCGGAGCAGGCGCGCACGGCCCGCCTGCGCGCGGTCGTAGTACCGGTAGCCGTTGGTCGCGTCGACCTCGGCGGGTGGGAGCAGGCCGCAGTCGTCGTAGAACCGCAGCGCACTCGGCGCCAGCCCCACGAGCCGGGCGAACTCACTGATCGTCAGCCTCATGAGCCCGACCCTGATCCCTGCACCAACTCGAAAGTCAACTCCGGAACCTGCCCCACAGGTTCAGCGCCTTGCCGAACCGTTCGCCGCGGATCCAGTCGTAGATGCTGCGGGCCACGCGCTCCGGCGAGACGTCACCGCGCACCGACCGCGGTACCCGTTTGCGGAGCTCGGCCGCGTCGGCGAGCGCTTCGGCGATCTGGTCCTCGGCCCAGCCACGCAGCGCCAGCCGTTTCCGCCGTACCGCGTCCGGACAGTCCAGATGCAGCCAGCGCCCCTCCGGCAGCTCGGTCGGCAGCGCCGGCGTCAGCAGCAGAACGGGCAGCCCGGACCGCCGGATCAGCTCGGTGATCCGTAACCAGAGCGCGTTGTACGCCGGCCAGATCGGCGCCGCTGTCGGACTCGCGATGTCGATCCCGAGCAGCCGGCCGTTGTCGTCCAGCAGCTCGTCCATGTCCATCACCACCAGGTTCCCCGGGCTCAGCCGGACCAGTTCCGGAACGACGGTCGACTTCCCCGCCCCGGGAGCCCCAGTCACCACGAACAACCTCGTCACGGATCTAGTGTGGGTTACTCCACCAGGAGGCGCACGGGAGGGCGCGGTTCACCGGCGATCGTGGGCAGTCCGCTCGATCCGGGCGTGACCGAGCCGAGGATGCTGGTATGGGCGGCGCCGGTGCAGCTCGGCACCGTTCCGCCCAGGCCGTGCAGGGTCAAGAAACCCAGGACCGCAAACGCGTACGCTTCCTTCGCCGCGGACGGCACGCCCAACTCGTCGGTGGTCCGGACCGGGATCTCCAGTTCGTCCGCGAGCAGGTGCATCAGCACCGGGTTCTGGATCCCGCCGCCCGAGGCCACCACCTCCGTCCCGCCGTACCGCCGTACCGCGTCGGCGACCGTGCGCGCAGTCAGCGTGGTGACGGTCGCAACCAGGTCCGCGGCCGGGATGACCGGCAGCCCTTCCATCGCCCGCGCCACGTAGCCGAGGTTGAACAGTTCCTTTCCGGTCGACTTCGGCGCCGGCCGCGCGTAGTACGGGTCCGACAGCAGCCGCGCAAGCAGTTCGTCGTGTACCTGGCCGCGCGCCGCCATCACGCCGTCCGCGTCGAACGGCTGCCCGGTCAGGTCGGCCACCACCGCATCGATCAGCGCATTCGCCGGGCCGGTGTCGAAGGCCACGGGCTCACCGTGCACGACGGTGATGTTGGCGATCCCTCCGAGGTTGAGCGCCACCGGTACGCCGGGACGCCCGCGCAGCCACAACACATCCATGATGCTGACCAGCGGTGCACCCTGCCCGCCCGCTGCGACGTCGCGCGAGCGAAGGTCCGACACCACAGGTACGCCGGTGACCTCCGCGATCCACGCCGGCTGTCCGAGCTGCAACGTCCCGCGCACGGTGCCGTTGTCGACCCAGTGGTACATCGTCTGCCCGTGCGACACGACCAGGTCCGCGTACCCGCCGCAGAGCTGCTCGACCGCCTGCTGCGCGACCGCCGCGAACGCCTGGCCGACGCCGGTGTCGAGCCGGCACACCTGTTCCATCGTCGTCGGAGCCGGCGGCAGCGCGGCCGCGACCGCCGCGCGGAGCTCGTCCGGATACGGCTGGCTCAGCATCCCGAGAGGCGTCAGGACCAGTTGGTCCCCATCCAGCCGCAGGTCGGCCGCCGCGGCGTCGATGGCGTCGTACGACGTCCCCGACATCAGCCCGATCACTCGCATGTCAGTCCCGCAACTCCCGTCGATGGTCGTCCCCGCGCAGTGTCAGCAATGCGATCACACTCACCGCACAGGTGACCACCACGTACCAGGCCGGGATGTCGACGTTGTTGGTCCGCTTGATCAGCTCGGTGATGATCAGCCCGGCCGATCCGGAGAACACCGCGTTGGACAGCGAGTACGCCAGCCCCAGGCCGGTGTACCGCGCACGGGTCGGGAACATCTCGGCCAGCATCGCCGGACCCGGTCCCGCCATCAGCCCGACCACCAGACCGGCCACGAACACCGCAGCTCCCTTCGCCGCGGTGCCCGACTCCTTGTCCTGCAACAGGTTCAGCAGGGGGAACGCCAGTACGACGACCAGCGCCGCGCCGGTCACCATCACCGGACGCCGCCCGATCCGGTCGCTCAGCCAGCCGGCCGGGATGATCGACACCGCGAACCCGGCGTTCGCCAGCACCGTCGCGACCAGCGCCTGCTGGAAGGTCGCGTTCAACGTCGCCTGCAGGTACGACGGCATGACGACAAGGAACGTGTAACCGGCCGCGGACCACCCCATCAGCCGCCCGATGCCGAGCGCGATCGCCTTCGCGACCTCGCCGGCCGGCGCCTTGCGCGGCTGCTCCTGCACCCGCTCGAAGCTCGGCGTCTCGTCCAGCTTCAGCCGCAGCCAGAGCGCGACCAGACCGAGCGGCAGCGCGACCAGGAACGGCACCCGCCAACCCCAGTCCGCCAACGCCGCCGCGCTCAAGGTGGTCGCGAGGATCGCCGCGAGGCCGGCACCGGCGAGCAGGCCGAGCGCGACCGTGAACGACTGCCACGAGCCGTACAGCCCGCGCTTCGTCTTCGGCGCGAACTCGGTCATGATCGACACCGCACCGCCGAACTCACCACCGGCGGACAGTCCCTGCAGTGCGCGCACGAGCGTCAGCAACCACGGGGCCGCCGCACCGACCGTCGCGTACGTCGGCAGCAGGCCGATGAGCGTGGTCGACAAGGTCATCAGCAGCAGCACGACGATCAGCGTCGGCCGCCGCCCGATCCGGTCACCGACCCGGCCGAACACCGCGGCACCGAGTGGCCGGAAGAAGAACGCCAGCGCGAACGAGGCGTACGTCTTGATCAGACTCTCCGCGTCGCTGGTCGCCGTACTGCTGAAGAAGTTCGCCGCGATCACCGTGGCGAAGAAGCCGTACGCGCCGAACTCGTACCACTCGACGAGTTCCCGACCGTCCCGGCCACCAACGACCGCCGCGTCCGAACTTGCGTGCCGCTACTCATCCGCTCCTCTTCCGTAAATCTTTCCCTCCCGCCGCAGCCATCATGGTCCATAACTTTCCATCCGCGCGACCCGAACCGCGGCGGCCGGCCGGCACCTTGACAGCCGCAGGTGCCGCGTTGATGATCGTTTCGCTATACCGGTTTATCTCTGACTTCCGCCTGGCTGTTGGCTGGGCGGAAGCTGTTGCTTAACCGCTATAGCGCTTCCGCCCACCTGTGACGAGGAGTCGATGAGCTCATGAAGCGAAGGACCTTGTTGTCTGCTCTGGCCGCCGGGACCGCTGCGGCCGCGACCGGTGCCGCGCTGCCCGCGGAGGCGGCCGGCAAACGTCGGCGTCCCCGGGCCAAGAACGGCCCGATCACTGTCGCGTACATCGAGGTGAACAACTACAGCATGCTGAACGCCGGCAAGTACACGCTGGCGAACGGCGGTGCCCAGGTCATCGACATCGCGCTGATCTTCGCGGCGAACATCAACTACGACGGCACCAAGGCGTACCTGCACTTCAACGAGCAGGTCCACGACGTACTCGACAACGTCGCGACCCAGGTCCGCCCATTGCAGCGCAAGGGCATCAAAGTGCTGTTGTCGATCCTCGGCAACCACCAGGGCGCCGGTTTCGCGAACTTCCCGGACCAGGCGTCCGCCGACGCGTTCGCGCAGGAGCTCGCCGACGCCGTCAACCAGTACGGTCTCGACGGCATCGACTTCGACGACGAGTACGTCGAGTACGGCAACAACGGCACCGGCCAGCCGAACGACTTCTCGTTCGTCTACCTGGTGCAGGCATTGCGCGAAAAGCTCCCGAACAAGCTGATCACGCTCTACGACATCGGCCCGTCGTCCGAGCGCCTCGAGTACAACGGCCAGAGCATCGCCAACACCTTCGACTACGCCTGGTGGCCGTACTACGGCAGCTGGGGCGTACCGCACGGCCCGACCGACAAGTCTCGCCTCGGCCCGGCGGCCGTCTCGTACACCGCAACCAGCGCGAGTACGGCGGCCGCACTGGCGCAGCGCACCGTCGACGAGGGGTACGGCGTCTACCTCACGTACAACCTGACCGATGCGGACACCTCGTCGTACATGACCGCCTTCACCCAGAAGCTGTACGGCAGCGCGACCGTCTACAAGCCCTAGCAGACAAAGGGATGGCCGGCAGGAAGCCGGCCATCCCCCGAAGCCTTGCGCGGTCTTGTCAGCCGCGCCCGCGACCCTTGCGGTCCTTCGCGGCATCGTCCACGCGCCGACGCAGTTCCTCGGGCGAGTCGCCGCGCCCGCCGCCCTTGAAGACGCTCTGGGCGGCGGCCGTCTTGCCGTCGGTCTCGAGACGGTCGACGACCTTCCCCCACTGCCGCTGGCGCTCCAGTGCCTTGTCACCCGCGAGATCGTCCTTCGCGCTGCCGCCCTTGTTGAACAGCCCCATCTTCGCCTCCTGATCACTACCGGTTCGTAACCCCCGTGGTGTTTGCGATCGTAGGACGAGGGCGGGCCACCGCCGGTTCCGTCGAAGTCAGACTTCGTACTCCCAGCCCGGCTGCCAATTGACGCCTCCGGCAACCAACTGCTCCAGCGGAGCCCGGCTGCCGTGGAGATGCTCCAGCGCCCACCGGTTCGCCGAGTGGGCGACCACGAGCACCCGCCGATCACCGAACCAGTGCTTGACGTCGGCAACAAATGAGCGGGTCAGCTCGAGGACGTCGGTGTACGACTGACCGCCCGGGAACGGCATACCGATCCGATCGACCCGCGGCTCGAGCGCCTCCCGCGGCGCGCCGTTGAGCTCGCCGTAGTTGCATTCGCGCAGCCGCCAGTCCTGGAAATGCGGTACCGCGAGCCCGGCCAGTTCCACGGTTTGTACGGCGCGGCGCAGATCCGAGCTGAAGACCATGTCGACGTCGCGGCGGCGCTCGCCCAGTGCGCGCGCCTCGGCCCGGCCGCGCTCCGAGAGCTCCCCGGGCAACCACCCGGTCGCGATCTCGCGTTCGTTGTCCACTGTCGTCGCATGCGTTTCGTAAATCAGCTGCACAGCTCACATCCAAACCCCCTTGGCCGACATTACCGGTGGGTATATACTTAAGTTACTGGCGAGTAAAGTGCATTGGGGAGTCTCCGTGAGCCACTACAAGTCGAATCTGCGGGACATCGAGTTCAATCTGCTCGAGGTCCTGGGCCGGGGCGACGTGCTCGGTCACGGGCCGTACGCCGAGATGGACGTCGACACCGCCCGCGAGGTGCTCGCGGAGGTGGACCGGCTGGCCAAGCACGAGCTGGCCGAGTCCTTCGCGGAGGCCGACCGGTTTCCACCGGTCTTCGACCCGGAGACTCACGAGGTCCGGATGCCCGAGGCCTTCAAGAAGAGCTACCACGCCTACATGGACGCCGAGTGGTGGCGGCTGGAGCTGCCGCCGGAGCTGGGTGGCCAGCCGACTCCGCCCTCACTGCGCTGGGCCGCGGCCGAGCTGGTGCTGGGCGCCAACCCGCCGGTGCACATGTACGCCGCCGGCCCGAACTTCGCGCACGTGCTCTGGCGCAACGGCACCGAGCGGGACAAGTTGATCGCGCACCACATCATCGAGCGCGGCTGGGGCGCCACCATGGTGCTGACCGAGCCGGATGCCGGTTCCGACGTCGGCGCCGGGCGTACCAAGGCCACGCTGCAGGAGGACGGCAGCTGGCACATCGAGGGAGTGAAGCGCTTCATCACCTCGGGCGAGCACGACCTGACCGAGAACATCGTGCACCTGGTTCTCGCCCGGCCGCAGGGCATCGAGGGCGTCGGCGGTCCCGGTACCAAGGGCCTGAGCCTGTTCGTGGTGCCGAAGTACCACTTCGACCTGGAGACCGGCGAGCTGACCGGTGAGCGCAACGGCGCCTACGTCACGAACGTCGAGAAGAAGATGGGCATCAAGGTCTCCACGACCTGCGAGATCACCTTCGGCGACAGCAACTACGGCGGCCCGGCCAAGGGCTGGCTGCTCGGCGAGGTACACGACGGCATCGCGCAGATGTTCCAGGTGATCGAGTACGCGCGGATGATGGTCGGCACCAAGGCGATCGCGACGCTGTCCACCGGCTACCTGAACGCGCTCGAGTACGCGAAGGAGCGGGTGCAGGGCGCCGACCTGACCCAGCCGGCCAAGGACGCGCCGCGCGTGACGATCACCCATCACCCCGACGTACGGCGCTCGCTGATGACGCAGAAGGCGTACGCCGAGGCGCTGCGGGCGCTGGTGCTGTTCACGGCGACATACCAGGACCGGGCCGAGCAGGCGCGGTACGCCGGTGCGCACGACGACCTGGCCGAGCGGGTGAACGACCTGCTGCTGCCGCTGGTCAAGGGCTACGGGTCGGAGAAGTCCTGGACGCTGCTCGGCACCGAGTCGCTGCAGACCTTCGGCGGCTCCGGCTTCCTGCAGGACTACCCGATCGAGCAATATGTGCGGGACGCGAAGATCGACACGCTGTACGAGGGCACGACCGCGATCCAGGGTCAGGACCTCTTCTTCCGCAAGATCATCAAGGACCAGGGCAAGGCGCTCGGGCACCTCGCCGAGCAGGTGCAGGCGTTCGTCGCCTCCGAGGCGGGCAACGGCCGGCTCAAGGAGGAGCGCGGACTGCTCGCCAAGGGCCTCGAGGACACCCAGAAGATCCTGGGCATCATGGGCCAGGCTCTGATGTCCGCGAACCCGCAGGCCGAGAACGGCGACCCCCGCAACGTTTACAAGGTCGGCCTGAACACCTCCCGGCTGCTGTACGTCCTCGGCGATGTGGTCTGCTCGTGGCTGCTGCTCCGGCAGGCCGAGGTCGCGCTGGAGAAGCTGGGCGGCGAGCTCTCCCCGGCCGACCAGGACTTCTACGCGGGCAAGGTCGCGGCGGCGCAGTGGTTCGTGCGGAACACGATGCCGTCGGTGCGGGCCGAGCGGGTCAAGGCCGAGCTGACCGACCTCGACGTGATGGACCTGCCCGAGTCCGCCTTCTGAATCCCGATCCCTCCGGCTCGGCCACTTGCGCGGGTCGAGCCGGAGGCGCGGGCGGTGGCGGCGACGGGCCATGAGCTGAGGTGGGCTGATCTGCCCCGGGCTGCCCCACGATCTGCCCTGTTGCGGAGCGTGATCGTGGAGCACCGTTGCTGCCCTGAAACACCGTGACCCTGGCTTGGCTTCCCCTGTCCGAGCCAGGGTCACGTCCAGGTCCGAGTCCCGGCAGGCGGTGGAACCGAGCGATGCGTCCGTGCGTCCGGATGACTATGCGCGGACCCGGTCGTCGTACCCTGTCGGCGATGCCCCTCCCATTTCTCACCGCGGTACTCGCCGCCTTCGCCTTTCTGCTGCCCGCCCTGCCCGCGGCCGCGGAGGGGATCGCGGAGACGCCGGAGCCACCGGATCGGATCGCCGCCGCGTGGCGGACCGACCGGCTGTACGTCGACGAGCGGTTGAAGGCATCCGTCCCGGCCACTGAGATCGCCCGGATCCGCGCCGCAATGAAGACCGCCGCCCTGCCTGCGTACGTCGCAATCGTGCCGAAGACCCCGGCCCTGGAGCCGCTCCTGTACGACCTGCCGACGTTGCTGCACGCAAGGGTCGGCGAGCCCGGGCTGTATCTGGTCGCGACGGTGACCTCGGACTACTGGTCGGCGGTCGAGGAGATGTACCGGCCGGCCGGTCTGCGCGGACGGACCCTGACCAGCGTCCAGCTCGAGGACAAGCAGCGGCTGGACATCCTGCAGGACCGCCCGGCGCCGCAGATCGTGCGGACGATCCAGCAGGCGTCGAGAGCGTACGACGGTCGTGCGATACCGCCCGCCCCGCCCGGCGATCTCGAGCCGGACCGCAAGGAGAACCCGAACCGCGGGCCTTCCCTCACCGACCAGCAGGACCGGGCGGCGTTCGTCGGCATCGGCATCGGCGCATTGGCCGGTTTGGTGCTGGTCCTGATCCTCGCGTTGCGCGGCCGCGACCACGCGCCGACGGGGTCCGGCAAGCGCCGGCGCGCCGACCGGCCGGTGCTCGAGGCACCGGACGTGGCCGCCAAGGCGGACGCAAAGATCCGACGGGCGCAGCAGGCGCTCGCCAGGCTGGAGCGGCGCCGCCACAAGACGGCCGACCAGCTCGATCTCCGCGACGATGCCCACCGCAGGCTGGATGCGGCCCGGGCGCTGCGGGCGGCGGATCACCAGGACGACGTCCTCGCCGCCGGCGGCGCGCTGGTGCTTGCGCGCCAGGCCGAACAGGCCGCCGCCGGCAAGGCAGTCCAGCCGCCGTGCTTCTTCAACCCCGTGCACCTGCCCGGGACGGTCAGCGTCAACTGGTCGGACGATGTCGAGGTACCGGCTTGCCAGCTGTGCGCCAACGCCATCCGCCGGGAGAAGACACCGGACGGGCTGCGGGTGCCGAAGCCGGGACTGTTCGGCAACGACCGCCAGCGGGTGCCGTACTGGACGCTCGACCCGGAGGACAGCCCGATGGTGGCGACCGGCTTCGGTGCGCTCTCCGACGATCTGCCCGAGCAGCTCGCGACCCGGAAGGACGAGGTCCGATGAGGCGACTGCTGCTGTTGCTGATGGCAACCGGATGGCTCCTCACGGGGACCGCACGGGCTGAGGTGCCGACGGATCCGAGGATCACCGAGGCGGTCAAGGCCTGGGCGATCGAGCCGCTGTACGTCGATCCGGAGTTCAGCTCGGTGGTCGACCGCGCCGAGACCTTGAAGGTCATTTCGGACTCGACCGTGCCGGTGTTCGTTGCCGTCGTACCGTACGGCGAATGGTTCCAGGAGAAGGGCGACGCCGTCCTGCTCGCCGGCTGGATGGCCGCTGCCAACGACAAGCCCGGGCTGTACGTCGTGATGGACGGCAGGCGCTCGTACGGCGCCGCCCATCGGGTCGACGTCCGGGTGTGGAGCTGGGGCTACCAGAAGGACAAGGAATCGCTGAGCCGGCAACTCTCGGGGTTCCTCGGTGAGGTGCGGGAGACGAACAACCGCACACCTGAGCCGGCCCGGACGGAGCCCACGCCGCCGCCCGCACCGGAGCAGCCGGAGCCGCCGAAGAAGTTCACCACCGGCATGGCGATCCGCAACGGCCTGGCCGGAGCGCTGCTCGGACTGATCGGCGGCGGCATCCTCGGTGGAATCGTACTGGCGGTCCTGGCCTTCACCGGCCGGCGACGGGAAGGAAGCACGTGAGAACCAGGTTCCTGCCGATCGCGGCAGCTGTGCTGACTGTGCTGATGGGGCTGACAGGGCTGGATCTGCTCGCCGCGGCGCCGGCCGAGGCCGGGACGGTGCGGACGCCGGCGGAGCGAGCGAAGGAGATCGCGACCGCACTGCGCAAAGACCCGATGTACATCGACCCGGCGTACCGGACGGCACTGCCGGAGAAGCTGCAGGCCGACCTCCGGGCCAAGGCGAAGGCCGTCGGGTACCCGATCTACACGGTCGTGCTGCCGCTGACGCCCAGCGACGAGTTCGAGGGCAAGGAGCGGGTCGCGCTCACGCTGATCATCGACGCGTTGCGGCGGCCCGGGCTGTACGTCGTGATGGACGGCGGCCAGCGGTTCCCGTGGTTCGAGCTCCGCGAGGTCTCGCAGGTCAACGACGAGAAGCTGCGCGCCGCGCGGGACCGCGCGCTCGACGACACCGGCTACGACGCCGGCCCGACCGAGGTGCTGTCCCGGATGTACGAACTGCTCGCCCAGCCGGGGATCCCGCAGACCACGAAGCGACCGAGCAGCGAACGGCCGAGCACCTCGTCCGAAGGCGACGACGGGACCGGCAGGACGGTCTTGTGGTCGCTCGTCGGCGGTGTCGTGGTCCTGATCGGACTGGGGCTGGTGATCGGCCGCGGCCGTGGATCGAAACGGGGGCGGGAGAAGACGTTCCACATCCCGCCGCATGTGGCAGCGACCGTCGCGGCCGAGCGGCGGCGGCGGCTCACCAAGGAGACGAACGCCGAGCTCACCGCGCTCGGGTCGGATCTCGCCGCGCTGCCGACCAGCCGCGGCGACGAACTGGCGCACCAGCAGGCCGCGCTCGACGGGCATGCGGCCGCGCGGAGCGTCCTCGACTCGTCGCCCGACCTGGTCGACCTGGTCGGCGCGATGGTGCTGCTGGACAAGGCGCGGCGCGAGTACAACACCGCGGTCGCGATCGCGGCCGGCCGGCGCACCGACGCCGTACCGGAGCTGTGTGCCTTCAACCCGCTGCACGGACGGTCGTCCGGCCAGCCGACCAAGGTGGAGTCCGACGGTACGACGTTGACGCTGCCGCTGTGCGGGGAGTGCCGGCGCGCGCTGAAGCGCGGCTCCGCACCGGCGTCGCTGCCCGGCAAGGACGGCCCGTACTGGCACGACAACTCGCTCTGGGCCCGGACCTTCTTCGGCACCCTCGGCGAGGACCTGGCCGGCGCGGTTTCGCGGGGCGAGCTGCGCCGCCGCTGACCGCTCCTTCCCCTGAGTGCTCCGACGGCCGTCCCTGAGGGTGGTTCAGGGGCGGGTCGGGGGATCTGCCTGATCCAGCCGGCCACCGCCGCGGCCTACTGTCGTTGCGTCACGATGGGGAGCTGAGAAGAGGCGGACGATGGCGGAGAACAAGCAGCTGGGAGTGGTCCTGCTGGTGGCAGCGGCCGGGCTGGCGTTCTGGCAGTTCGGGGACCGCGACTCCGACGACCGGCACACGGTCGACGAGAAGATCACCACGGTCGAGCTGGCCGCCGGCAGTTCCGACATCACCGTCAAGGTCTCCGACGACGACCGGACCACGGTGCAGGAGAAGCGGAAGTTCTGGTTCTTCAAGCGCGGCGACGCGTACTCGGTGCAGGACGGCGTACTCAAGCTGGACGGCGACTGCGGCTGGCAGTGCACCGCCGACTTCGAGGTCACCGTCCCGCGCGGTACCAAGGTGACCGGTGAGAACGGCAGCGGCGACCTCGAGCTGGTCGGCGTGGCCGGAGTGGACGCGAAGTCCCGCTCCGGTGAGGTCGAGCTGCGCGAGATCGACGGCGACGTGAAGCTCGACGTGACGTCCGGCGACATCACGGTGCAGAGCCTGTTCGGCAAGCTCGAGCTGAAGGCCAACTCCGGCGACATCGAGGCCACGGGGCTGAAGGGCGGCCCGGTGAATGTCGAGACCACCTCGGGCGACATCGAGGTCGAGCTCGCCGAAGCGAACGACGTGACCGTCAAGGGCACCAGCGGCGACATCGAGATCACCGCACCGGCGAGCGACTACCAGGTCCGCACCGAGTCCAAGCACGGTGAGGTCGAGAACAACCTCGGGAACACCGCAAATGGCGCGCACAGCGTCAACGCCACCACGACCTCGGGCGACATCGAGCTGCGCGCGGCCAATTCCTGATCGACCGAACCGGTCTCGAAGGGCTACTCCCGCACGTCGCGGTGGTGCTCCTCGACGACCCGGTACTCCTCTTCCACCGCGGGGTCGATGGCGTTCGTCTCGACCCGGCGCCGGCGGTTGGTGATGTAGAAGGAAAGCATGATTCCGGCCAGGCCGGCGAGCAGCAGGATGAAGCCGACGACCTGCAGGTTCACCGCGTCCCAGCTGTCCCGGACGGCGAACGCCAGCACGGCGCCGACGACCATCAAGAAGATCCCCACACCGATGCTCATCTGTGAGCCTCCCAGCGAGTAGCCCGACACCTTCGACGGTACCCGCTGGCAAACCGGACCTCACGTACTCGAGCCGGACAAAACCAATTCGACGCGGGTGGGGCCGTCGGCGGTGATCTCGATCGGCACGCCCCAGTCCTGGCGGTGCATATGGCAGGCGGGGAACTCGACCTCGTCGGAGTTGTCACACGACGCCGCCTGAACGGCGACATGCAGGACGCCGGAGCCGGCGTGCGGGTCGATGACCAGGCGGCGGACCAGGTCCGTGCTGTCGCCGGCGCCTTCGCGGAGCAAGTTGTCCGGAGTGGACGAGACCAGCAGCCGCGTCGAAGGCCCGTAGCGGTCGTCGAGCTTCTGCCCGGGCGGCGGGTTGAACACGACCTCGAGAGTGACCTCGCCGGCCGCCAGGTCCATCGGCGGGCGCTGCGCGCGGGTGCTGAACTCGTCGGCGGTCGCCGACGCACCGAGCGGTACTCGGGTCAGTCGGTGCGCCGTCGATTCGACCACCAGCAAATCGTTGCCGACGACAACCGCGCCGCTCGGCTCGGCCAACCCGGTGGCCATCGTCTCGACCGTGTCGGTACGCGGGTCGTACCGCCGTACGGCGCCGTTGTAGGTGTCCGCGATCGCCACCGACCCGTCCGGCAGGACGGTCACGCCGAGCGGATGCTGCAGCAGCGCCTCGCTCGCCTTGCCGTCACGCAGCCCGAAGTCGAACAGTCCGGTGCCGACGGCGGTGTGGGCCTCGGTGTCGATCCAGCGCAGCGCGGAGATCTCCGAGTCGGCCAGCCACAACCGGTCGCCGTCGGCGGCGAGACCGCTGGTCTGCGCGAACCAGGCCTCCTTGAGCGGGCCGTCCTTCAGGCCTTCGTTCGTCGTACCGGCCGCGATCTCGGTGACTGAAGTGAACGGGTCGAACGTCCACAGCTGGTGGACACCGGCCATCGCGATCCAGACCTTGTCCTGCCACCACGCGACGTCCCACGGCGAGCTCAGTACGTCGGTGCCGTCGCCGTCCATCCACTGCTTGCCGGTGCCGACGAGGGTCCGGACTGTGCCGTCGGCCAGCGTGATGCCGCGCAGCGCGTGGTTGACGGTGTCCGCCACGACGACGTCGTACCCGAGGTTGCCGGCTACGTCCGGCGGCAGGACGACCAGCCCGTTCGGCTCGGAGAACGCGGCCTGGTCGGCGGGACCGTCCACGAATCCACGCCGGCCGGTGCCGATCCGCCGTACGACGGTGGTCGCATCGTCCGCGAGCTCGACAATGCTGTGGTTGCCGGCGTCGGCCACCAGGAATCCGTTGTCCGCCGCAACCACCTTCGCGGGGAACCGCAGGTCCGTCGGCTCGGGCGTCGGCGCGACGTACGGCGATTTGCCGCGGGTGAGCGTACCGGCCTGCTCGTGCTCGACGACCAACTCGGCGAGCAGGGCGTCGAGGGCGTGAGCGTGTCCTTCACCGGAGTACTGCGCGACGATGTACCCGTTCGGATCCACCAGCACCAGCGTCGGCCAGGCGCGGGCGGTGTAGTTCTGCCAGGTGATCAGCTCCGGATCGTCCAGCACCGGATGCCCCACCTCGTACCGCTCGACGGCGGCCCGCACCGCCGCCTCCTCCCCCTCGTGCGCGAACTTCGGCGAATGCACCCCCACAATCACCAACGCGTCGCCGTACTTCTCCTCCAACGGACGCAGCTCGTCCAGCACATGCAGACAGTTCACGCAGCAGAACGCCCAAAAATCGAGCAACAAAAAGCGTCCGCGGAAGTCGGCGAGCGACAGCTCCCGCCCACCTGTGTTCAACCACCCACGACCACGCAACTCCGGCGCACGCACATGCATGCCCCCATTGTCCGCCGCCGCTCAACCCACCCGGCCCCTGGGTCAGTGGGTGGTCAGCGCGGGAGGATCAGCGTGTCGGTGAGAAGTTTGGCGGTTTTGCGGAGGGTGGCCGGGGACGAGCTCAGGTCGGCGGCGAGGGTGTAGGGGGTGAGGGTTTCGCCGGGGCCGACCAGGCGGTGGCGGTGGGCGATCAGCCAGACGATGGCGCGCGGCCAGGTGGAGAGGCGGGCCTTGGCGAGGAGGTCGGGGGCGTCACGGACCAGGCGTTCGGCGATGTCGAACGCGTCCGGCGCGTACGCCGTACCGAGGGTTTCGCCGGCCATCAGCCAGGCGTGCGGTGCGAGCACCGACAAGGTGGCGGCCTGGTGGTTGTCGAGACCGCGCAGATCGGGCTGCGGTGGCGAACCGAGGCCGGCCAGCGCACGGTACGCGTCCTCGAGATCGTTGGTCGCGTCATCGAGGAAGACCCGCTCGCCCGGCTTCGAACCGACCGGATCCATCATCGCGGCCGCTTCCAGGGCCGGTTGCCAGACGTCGACCGCATCGACAGCCTCGTCGACGACGTCGAGCGGCAGGTTGGTCCGGTCACCGGCGTACGTGAGCCAGGCCTTGACCACCACCGGCACCGCGTCGAAGTAGGTGCTGTCGGCAAGCACCTTGCGCGGCAGCCAGTGCGCGAGGAAGAGCTCGACGAGTACGGCGCTGACCCGCAGTGGACCGCCTACCGTGTGGTCGACGGCGTGGTCGATCCACAACCGGGCGATGTCCGCGGCGTCGCCGGGCAGCGCCGCGCCGTACGGCGAGGCGAGGAACTGCTCGACCAGCTGATCGCGCTGCCGCGGGGTCGGCAACGGCCGGATCGGCGGGCGGACCGGGCGCTCGGGCAGCTGGGTCAGTCGATTCACCAGCAGGCCGGTGAAGAACTCGAAGTCCTCGCTGACCGGCGGATCGTCGTAGTCGCGGGTCTCACCGAGCGCCTGCAGGATGATCCCGGCCGCGATCGGCGGGCGGACGGTCCGCACGGTCACCCGGCCGCCGCGCTCGTACGCATCGAGGACGCGGTCGATCGGCGGGCCGACGAAGACGTCCTTGACGATCGCGCCGATGTTGTTGTCGATGAACACCACGACGGTGTGCGGATGCTGCTCGTCGTCGTAGTCGAGCACGACGCTCAACCCGTCGCCGGTGATGTCCTCGGAGACGATCGCGCTGGTCAGCCGGAAGCCGGCGATCCGGGTCACCCACTCGGGGATCTCGTGCTGGGTCCGCAGCCGGGAGACGTGCGCCCGCTGCAGCGGTAGCCGCCCGGCGGGACCGACCGTCCGCGCGAGGCTGGTCAGCAGCACGAACGACTCCAGATCCCGGCGCTCACCGAGGACCCGGGCGGCGTCGGCCCAGAAGAACCGCTCCACCTCGCCGATCTCGTCCGGGCGCCCGGCCGGCCACAGCTGGTCGGCCAGCATCGCCGCGGAACGGGCCACCGACGCCTCGGCGATCACCGGATGCAGCGCTGCCGGCGCCGCGGCCAGATCGAGGGCAAGCGTTTCCAGCAGCGTCTCCAGCACGGCGACGCTGGGCGTGGTGTCGACGTCGACACCAGCCGCCGGCACCTGCGGTTCGCCCGGCTCGGAGCCGACGAGTCGCAGATGGCTGCGTCGTCCGTCCCGGTTGCTTGGAGACTTGGTCACCTCCGTGAGATTACCGTCCGGTCGCACTCCCCCGCAGTCCCCTCCGCGCGCCCTGTGGACAACTCCGCGGACAACCCCGCCCGCCCCGCGGACCACCCGCTCGCGACCCCGCCCACCGGCCAGTACGCCGACTTTGTGCACCGGATCCGTACCGGAACGCCGGAAAAGTACGGATCTGGTGCACAAAGTCGGCTCCCGGGGCCGGCGGCCCCGGGAGGTGGCGTGCGGTCAGCCCTTGAGGGCGCCGGCCATCAGGCCGCCGATGAACCAGCGGCCGAGCAGGATGTAGACGATCAGCGTCGGGAACGACGTGATCAGCGCGCCCGCCATACTCGCGGCGTAGTCGACCTTTTGACCGCCGGCCAGCGCCGCCAGACCGAGCGTGACCGGCCCGTTGCTCTGCTGGGTCAGGAACAGCGCGAACAGGAAGTCGTTCCAGACCGAGGTGAACTGCCAGATCAGCGTCACCACGAACCCGGAGATCGAGATCGGCAGGATGATCCGGGCGTAGGTCTGGACCAGCCCGGCGCCGTCCACCCGGGCCGACTCGATGATCTCGTTCGGTACGACGGTGGCGTAGTAGTTCCGGAAGATCAGCGTGCAGATCGGGATGCCGTAGATCACGTGCGCGATGATCAGCGTCGGTACCCCGCGGGTCACGTCCAGCTCGGTGAAGGTGGTCCGCAGCGGCAGCATCACCGCCTGGTACGGGATGAACATCCCGAACAGGATGAACGCGAACACGATGTTCGCGCCCGGGAACCGCCAGCGGGCCAGTACGAACCCGTTCAGCGACCCGATGACCGACGAGATGATCGCGGCCGGGATCGCCAGCGACAGCGACCGGACCATGTACGGCTGCAGCACGTCCCACGCCTTGCGCCACGGCTCCAGCGTCCATTCCTTCGGCAGGTTCCACTGCGCGGCGGCCGTGGTGTCGCTGGAGGTCTTGAAGCTGGTGATCAGTACGACGTACACCGGGATCAGGACGAACAGCAGAAAGAGCAGCAGCAGGACGTACCGGATCGTGCGACTGCGCCGCGTCGTGCCTTCGCTGATCCTGCTCCGCGGCTGCTTCCGGCTGACCGCTGCCGCCGCTCGACCTGTCGCCGTCGCAGTATCGGTGCTCATCCACGTCCTCGCTTCGCTCCGGGCGCGGATGGGACACGTCGCACGCTGTAGTTGACTGTTCGCTCACTCATCGTTCGTCCTCCTGCCGGACGGTGACAGCGAGGTACGGGATGACGAGGATCGCGACCACCGCGAGCATCACGATCGCGATCGCGGCGGCCTTGGCCTGGTCACTGCGCAACAAGGTGTTCCACATGTAGACCGCGGGCACCTCGGTACGGAACTGGTTCGGCCCGGTGATCGCGTAGATCAGGTCGAACAGCTTCAGCGAGATGTGGCCGAGGATGATCAGCGCCGACAGCGCGATCGGCGACAACTGCGGGAACAGCACGTGCCGGTACAGCTTGAACTCCGACGCGCCGTCCACCCGGGCCGCCTCGCGCAACTCCGCCGGGATCCCGCGGAAGCCGGCCAGGAACAGCGCCATGATGTAGCCCGACATCTGCCAGACCGCGGGCAGCGCGATGGAGGCCATCGTGGTCCACCGGCTGCCCGCCGTCCACCAGGGGTTCTCCAGGAAACTCAGATGGAGAATCTCGAACAACCGGTTCAGACCGCGGGCGTCCTCACCCTGGGACGGGTTCAGCAACCAGCCCCAGACCACACCCGAGGCGATCATCGAGATCGCCATCGGGAACAGGTAGATCGAGCGGAACACCGATTCGCCCGGGACGCCCTTCTCCAGCAGCAGCGCCCAGAGCAGACCGAAGATCAGCGTGCCCACGATGAACGCCACCGTGAGCACGCCGAGGTTCTTCATCGAGTTGATGAACCGCTCTTCACCGAACAGGTTCACGTAGTTCTCGAACCCGACGTACTCGGCCGGGCCCTTGCGTGCCGTGTGCCGGTCGGTCAGCGAGGTGTTGAAGGACCAGGCGATCAACCCGTAGACGAAGTACCCGAGCAGCAGGACGGTGGGCAACAGCACCAGGGCTCCGGGACCCCAGGTGCGGATTCGTCCGTGCACGATCAGCCCCCCGACCGGGGAGCGGTCCCCAACTCGACGCGCATCAGCTCGTCTTCATCGCGTTGCCGAGCGCCGTCTGCAGCTTGGCGACGTCCGGGCTACCGCTGAACTGGCTGATCGCGGACAGAATGTCGTTGTTCTGGCCGAGTGTGCACGCGGCACCATGGGCACAGGACGGGA
Source organism: Kribbella sp. NPDC048915 (assembly GCF_040649595.1). Taxonomy (NCBI): domain Bacteria; kingdom Bacillati; phylum Actinomycetota; class Actinomycetes; order Propionibacteriales; family Kribbellaceae; genus Kribbella; species Kribbella sp. NPDC048915. The sequence goes on from NZ_JBEZFT010000007.1 coordinate 74,904, forward strand.
CGATCTTGTCCTTCTTCCAGTCCGCCATCGCGGCCTGCTGGTACTTCGGGTAGTCGGCCGGGTCCGCGTCCGAGCGGGCCGGGATCGAGCCCTTCTTGGTGTTGAACGCCTTCTGCCCCTCGGCCGAGCCGGTCACCTTCAGCCAGCACTTCGCGCCGTCCGGGTTCTGCCCGTTGGTCGGCAGCGTGAACGAGTCGGCAAGGAACTGGAAGTTGCCGGCGGTTCCCGGCGACGGCCAGTACGTGTATGCCGTGTCCGGCACCTTGTCGGCGAGCTGCTGTGCGGCCACCCAGTCGCCCATCAGCGTGTAGCCGGCCTTCCCGGAGTTCACGTAGCCGAGCGCGTCCGGCCAGTCGATGGACTCACGGTCGGGGTTGGTGTATGTCAGCAGCGTCTTGTACTTGTTCAGCGCCGCGGTCACATCGCCACCGGCCCAGTCGGTCTTGCCGTCCCACAGCCCGGTGAACTTGTCCGGACCGAGCTCGGCGAGCAGTACCGCCTCGACCAGCATCTGCTGCGCGAAGCCCTTGGAGATCGCCAGCGGCGCGGTCACGCCCGCGGCCTTCAGCTTGCCCAGGTCCGCGATCCAGGCGTCGACGTTCGCCGGGGCCTGAGTGGCGTCGATGTTCGCCTTCTTCAGCACCACCGGGTTCGCCCAGACGACGTTCGCCCGGTGGATGTTCGCCGGGATCGAGTAGATCTTGCCGTCGACGGTCAGGTTGTCGATCAGGTTCTGCGGGAAGGCCTTGTCGAGGCCGAACTCCTTGTACAGCGCGCTGACGTCGTCGACCTGACCGGCGTTGATGTAGTCCCGCAACTCGGCACCCGCGTGCGCCTGGAAGGTGGACGGCGGCTTACCCGCCTGCAGGTCGTTCGCCAGCACCTGCTTGGCGTTCGAGCCCGCACCACCGGCGACCGCGGAGTTCACGAACTTGAAGTCCGTGCACTCGGTGTTGAACACCGAAACCAGACCGTCCAGACCGGCCTTCTCGCCACCGTCGGCCCACCAGGTGAAGACGGTGACGTCCTTGCTCGCGGCAGAGTCGCCGCCACCACTGTCGTCGCTGTTCCCGCAGGCGCTCACCGCGAGAAGACCCGCCGCACCCACCAGCGCCAGGGTCTTGCTCAACCCACCACGCATGATTCACTCTCCGATCAGTCCGATGGAGCCGCCTGTGACAACGATGCCCCCTTGACGGCCCCACTCTGGTCACGCGGGCAGACGGGTGTCAACGTTCCGCGCAGGCGCGTTGCGCAGCCGTGACCCCGTACCCCTTGACGGCGTGAGAGCGCGCACATCGGCCCTCAGGAGCAGCGTTCCGCGCAGTGGAATTGCGCAAACGCTCAGGGGCGCAGCAGGACCTTGATCGCGCGCCGTTCGTGCATCGCGGCGTACCCTTCGGCGACGTCGGCGAGCGGCAGTTCGGTGTCGAAGACCTTGCCAGGATCGATCTCACCGGCGAGCACCTGAGCCATCAGATCCGGCAGGTACGCACGGCACGGCGCCGCCCCGCCGCTCAGGCCGATGTTGCGGCGGAACATCGTCGAGATCGGCAGCTCGACGCCGTGCGGTACGCCGACGAAGCCGACCGTGGCACCTGGGCGCGCGACGTCGAACGCGGTTGTCATCGACTGATCGGTGCCGACGCATTCGAGTACGGCGTCCGCGCCGACACCGCGGGTCAGTTCGAGGACGGCGTCGCGGGCCTCGTCGCCGCGCTCGGAAATGATGTCCGTGGCACCGAATTCCTTCGCGAGCTTCTGCCGCGGTTCGTGCCGCGACAGCGCGACGACCCGCTCCGCGCCCATCCGCGACGCCGCGAGGACGCCACACAGCCCGACCGCACCGTCGCCGACCACCACGACCGTGTCCCCGGCCTTCACCCGGGCCGAGCGCGCCGCGTGCCACCCGGTACCCATCACGTCGGACAGTGTCAGCAGCGACGGCACCATCGAGTCGTCGGGCACCTCCGGCGTCGCGACCAGCGTGCCGTCGGCGTACGGGAGTTTGACGTACTCGCCCTGGCCGCCGTCGGCCTTGTCGCTGCCGTAGCCGACCATGTTCTGGCAGGCGGTGTGGAACCCGGCCCGGCAGTGCGGGCAGGTGCCGTCGCTGACCACGAACGGCGCCACCACGAAGTCGCCGGGCTTGACCGTCCGGACCTCGGACCCGACCTCCTCGACGATGCCGACGAACTCGTGGCCGATCGGCCGTGGCTGCTTGACCTCGTTCTCCCCGCGGTACGGCCACAGGTCCGATCCGCAGACGCACGAGGCGACCACCTTGACCACCGCGTCACCGGGCCCGTCGATCCGCGGATCCGGCCGCTCTTCCAGCCGTACGTCGAACGCTCCGTGGATCACTGTGGCTCGCATGGAACTCACAGTAGATCAGGCCGGAACGGGCTCCACCGACGCGGGCCGTTTTGCGTCCCAGGCCAGCCAGACGCACGCGGCCGCGAGCAGTACGCCGTGCCCGATCCGCAGCGCCGGCGGACCGAAGAACTGCGGCAGGAACAGCCCGAACCCGACCGCGAACAGGATCGCCGGCACGGTCTTCCTGCGGACCGCGACCATGATCGCAGCGACCGCCATCGCCAGCAGCCCGAGGCCGAACATCGTCATCGCGTACGGGTTGAAGCGCACCTTCTCGGCCAGGTCGACGACGTTCGACTGGTTCGCGATCGCGTGCAGGCCGAAGACCTCGGCACCGTAGTACGGCAGCGTCAGGCCGGCGCCGATCCAGAAGACCACGGCCGCGGTGCGATGCCATGACAGCAACACGATCGGCACGATGACGAACCCGATCATCGCGCACAGGTGCGCGACGATCCACGCGGTCGAGCCCATCGCGGCGGCAGCGCCGGCGGTCGTGGTTTCGTCCTCCCACGGGCGAAGGACGGGATAGAGCAGGAACAGCACGCCTGCGACGGTCAGCGGGATCCTCATGATTCGTTCCTCAGACTGGCGAGATACAGCTGGATGAGTTGGTCGTAGGTCTCGTCGAGGTCCTCGGGCAGGCCGAAGCCGCCGGCCGACTCGATGGACGCGAAGCCGTGCACGATCACCCGCAGGCGCCGGATCGCCTGAATGGCGGCCGACCCCTGGAGTCCGTAGCCGCGCAGCGTCGCCCCCAGGACGCCGATCAGCTTCGTGCCCGCAGCTTTCTGGACGGGGTCGTGCATCGGGTCCATCGGCATCGCGGCGTACCGCTTCGGATGCGCGGCGACGTACGCCCGGTAGGCGTGCATCAACGCGGTGACCGCGTCGTCACCGGCGCGGCCGAGGACCGCGGCGGTGAACTGCTCGGTCATGTCCTCCAGCACCCGCACACCGACGAGCGTCTTCAGCTCGCCGAGGCTCGCCACGTGTTTGTACAGCGACGGTGTGGCGACCCCGCAGGCTTGCGCAACGGCGGCGAGCGTGAGGCCGTCGGGCCCGTGCTCGTCGACGAGACCGAACGCGACGTCGACCACGGCGGCGGGCGTCAACGTTCGTTTTACTACCATAGCCCTAAGGCTAATGCCATTAGCTTAGCGCGTCAAGCAGCCGCCCGGCGCGACGGGCCGAGCGGTCAGATCGTGAAGTAGCGGCCGCGGCGGTGGACCAGCGGCGGTACGTCGTCCGCGCCGAACTCGACGTGGGCGATCTCGAGCTGGACCTGGAGCGCCCAGCCGACCTCGGGCGGGTCCTGGTCCACGAGCGTGCAGCCGGCCCAGGTGCTGACGCCGACCGGCGCGGGACCCCACTCGGTGTCGGTCCAGTCGATCATCCGGAACGGTCCGCCCGGCGCGGGAGCGACGTACCCGAAGGCGTCGGCGAGCTTGCGGTGCGGTTCGCCGAGCAGCGAGACCACCGCGGTCCTTGCCGCACGCAACATTTCCCACAGGTCGGAGTCCGGGTCGATCAGTCCGATCACGTAGCCCGGTTCGCCGTCCGCGACCAGCATCGACGACACCGTGAGCCCGGCCCGCTCGCCCTCGTACGCCGTCGTCCACAGCCCGACCGGCGACGGCAACCGCCCCCGCAACCGCCGCACCGGACTCCGCTCCGACTCGGGCGGCATGAACGGGTGATCGCTGTGAATCGTCATGGGGCCTCCCGGTCTGGACTGAGGAGCCTAGGGAGCGTAGCGACCGGAGCGACGAGGGAAGACCGGGAGGCACAGCCCCATGACCCGCCGCGCCGGAGGCGTGGCATGTGCACAGTCACCTGGTCACGGTAACTCGGTTGCCCAGGTCGAAGGTGTGGAAAGGATGGAGGGTGAGGCCGCTGGAGCCTTGAACCGCTTCAACGGCACCGTTCGCATCGAACGTGAAGCGATACGCCTCGCCGTACGCGCCGTAGCCGTTGCCGGCGGTGACGCGGAGCGTGTCGCCGTCGACCTCCAACGTTTGCGGTTCCTCGGCCGGGTTCGCCCCGGACGGGTCGGTCGCGTAGAGCCGGCCGCCGAGCAGCGCGAAGTCGACAACGCCCCACAGGTTGGCGAAGCGGCCCGTGAAGCGCTTCAAATCCGTGTTGTCCCGGCGGTCCTTCGATCCGGCCAGGTCGAGCAGCCGGAAGAAGCCCTCGGCGAGCTGGCCCGCCGGGCCGTCGATCGCGTTCGTCAGCACCGAGACGACGACCCGCGCCTTCGGGTCGACGAGGGTCCGGGTGATGTGGCCCGGGTAGCCGCCGCCGTGCCCGAACAGGTCCCGCTCACCGAGCTTGGTCACCGACAGACCGAGTCCGTACCGCGCCTTCTCGTCCGAGCCGGTCGTCCACAGCGGGTGCTGCATCTCGCGCTTGGACTTGTCGGTCAGCAGCCGGTCGTCGCCGGGCAGGTGCGCGGAGAAGTAGGTCACCAGGTCGCGGGCGGTGCCGAAGAACCCGGTCGCCGAGGCCAGCGCGCGGGTGTCGACATGCTCGATCGGTACGCGCGTATCGGCGTACGTCAGCGCGCTGTACCCGGCGGCGTACTCGGTCAGCCGCGCCGGGTCCAGCTCAGGCCCGAGGCCGGACAGCCCGAGCTTGTCCACGATCGCGGTCTGCACGTAGGCGTTGTACGGCGTACCGCCGGCGGCCTCGATCACCAGGCCGAGGAGTCCGTAGCCGATGTTCGAGTACTTGAACCGCTCATTCTCCGCGATCACCGCCGTGGACTCGTCCCGCAGCACCTCGAGCAACTGCGCACGGTCCGGGAAGGGCGGTGGACAGCTGCCACCAGTTCGCCTCCGAGCTGTCGCGGGTCAGTCCGCCGGCGTGCGCCAGCAGTTCCCGGACGGTGCGTTCGCCGGCCGGCGTACCGACGATCTCGGTGACGTGCTGGGAAACCTTGTCGTCGAGCCGCAACCGGCCCTGCTCGACCAGCTGCAGGACGGCAGTCGCGGTGAACGTCTTCGAGTGCGACGCGATCCGGAACAGGTGCTGCTCGGTCAGCGGGACGTCGTTCTCGATGTCGGCGCGCCCGTACGCCGCGGAGAACGCGACGCCGCCGTCGGCGTACACCGCGGCCTGGATCCCGGGGACCCGCTGGTAGTGCTGGTTGAACGCCAGCCAGCTGTCGAAATAGCCGAGCGTTTCACGCAGTGTTTCCGGGTCGACGGCTGAATCGGGCGGGGAATTCAAGGCCTCAGACATGACGCCTAGACTGAATGACGCGGAAGCGACTCGCAACGTAAGCGCCGTCGGTGTATGTCGCGTTGGCCGCCGGATTCGCCCCGGTGCCGTGGAAATCGCTGAAAGCAGCCGATTGATTCACATACACCTGGCCGGTCAGGTTCTCCGACAGTGCGACCCCGGCGTCGAGGGCCGCGTCGCGGGCCTGCTCGATGATCTTGGCGTCGGTCGAGTAGATCCCCGCGGTCATCGCACCGTCCTCGGTCACGGTCGACCGGAACACGTCGATCGACTGCGCGGTGTCCGCGGTCCGGACCAGGAACGACACCGGCCCGAAGCACTCCCGGCCGTAGGTGTCCGCGTCGTCGGCGTCGATCGCGACCAGCAGCGGCGTCCGGACGACCGCGTCCGGGTACGCCGGGTGCGTGATCGCGCGGGACGGCAGCACGACCTCGCCGTACTCGTCGGCGAGTTCGAGGCGGCTGATCACGGCCTGGTTCACGATCCCGCCGAGGATCTCGACCGCGCGGGCGTCGTCGCCGAGCAACTTGTCGATCGCGCCGGCGATCCCCGCACCGACCTCCTCGAAGGACTTGTGCCCCTCGTCGGTCTCGATCCCGCCGGCCGGGACGAACAGGTTCTGGGTGGTGGTGCACATCTGGCCGGAGTACAGCGACAGCGTGAAGGCGAGGTTGGCGCACATCGCCTTGAAGGAGTCGGTGGAATCGATGACGACCGCGTTGACGCCGGCCTTCTCGGTGAACACCGTCGCCTGGGTGGCGTTCTGCTCCAGCCACTCGCCGAACTCGCTGCCGCCGGTGAAGTCGATCAGCTTGACCTCGGGCCGGGTCGCCAGCGGCTTGGCGAGGCCGTCGCCGGCGCGCTCGGCCGCCAGCGTGACCAGGTTCGGGTCGAAGCCGGCCTCGGCGAGCACCTCGCGGCAGACCTCGACGGTGATCGCGAGCGGCAGGACGGCCAGCGGGTGCGGCTTCACCACGACCGCGTTGCCGGTGACCAGCGACGCGAACAGACCGGGCCAGGAGTTCCAGGTCGGGAACGTGTTGCAGCCGATCACCAGCGCGACCCCGCGGCCGGTGACGGTGAACGTCTTCTCCATCCGGATCGGGTCGCCCTTGGCCGGCTTCTCCCAGGTCGCGGTCGCCGGGTAGCGGCTCATCTCCTCGTACGCGTACGCGACCGCCTCCAGCGCCCGGTCGAGCGCGTGCGCGCCGCCGGCCTGGAACGCCATGACGAACGCCTGACCGCTGGTGTGCTGGACCGCGTTGGCCAGCTCGAAGACGCGCTTGTGCAGCCGGTCGAGGATCTCCAGCGTGACACCGACGCGACCGTCGATCCCGGCGCGGCGCCAGTCCGCGAGCCCCTGCTGCGCGGCGGCCAGCAGCTCGTCCAGCCCGTCCTCGACCATCCGCGGGTACGCGACGTCCAGGCTGATCCCGTACGGCGACTGCTCGGTGACGACCGTGCCGCGCGCCCCGGGGATCTCGAGCGGATACGTCGCCCCCAGGCGGGCCTCGAAAGCGGCCTTGCCATCGGCCGCCGCGGTCTCGCCGTACACCCGCGGACTGGGCGACTCCGGGAACGCGGAGTAGTACCCGCGCTCGTGGATGGCCTTCAGCGCCCCGTTGAGACGGTCACGGTGGGTGGAGAGCAGCTCTGCGGTCATGGCAGCGATGTTACAGTCGTGGACGCGATTCGGACTAGGCTGTCACAAGGCTGTTTCGGCGGCCTCTGCGATCAGGCACAACGATGGGACGCAGCATGGAAGCCGGCAGGGAATCCGGCAGGGAATCCGGCGGCGACGACCTGGCGGCGCGGGTGGCGGCGGCGATGTGGGCCGACGACACCGCCAGCGCCGGCCTGGGGATGCGGCTCCTGTCGGTCGGCGAGGGCACCGCGCGCGTGGAGATGACAGTACGCGACGACATGGTCAACGGGCACGGCATCGCGCATGGTGGATTCGTGTTCACACTGGCCGACTCCGCGTTCGCGTTCGCCTGCAACTCGCGCAACCGGGTCACGGTCGCGCAGGCCTGCGACATTGTGTTCGTGGCCCCCGCGCGCCGCGGTGACCTGCTGCTCGCCGACGCCCGGGAACGGACCACCTTCGGCCGGAACGCGATCTACGACATCACGGTCACCCGCGGCGACGAGGTGATCGCCGAGTTCCGCGGCCGCAGCCGGGAACTGTCCGGAACCATCATCCCGACGGAGGAAACATGAGTCGCGAGGCGTTTCTGGTCGATGGCCTGCGCACCCCGATCGGTCGGTACGGCGGTGCGCTGTCGGCGGCCCGCCCCGACGACCTGGCGGCGCACACGATCGCGGCGCTGCTGCAGCGAACGCCCGTGGATCCGGCCCGGATCGACGACGTGATCCTCGGCTGCGCCAACCAGGCCGGTGAGGACAACCGGAACGTCGCCCGAATGGCCGTGCTGCTGGCCGGCCTGCCGGACTCGGTCCCGGGCACGACGATCAACCGGCTGTGCGGGTCCGGACTCGACGCGATCGCCTCGGCGGCCCGCTCGATCATTGCCGGAGACAACGACATTGTGGTGGCCGGCGGCGTCGAGTCGATGTCGCGGGCGCCGTTCGTGATGCCGAAGGCCACGACCGCGTTCTCCCGCCAGGCGGAGGTCTTCGACACCACGATCGGCTGGCGGTTCGTCAACCCGGCGCTCAAGGCGCAGTACGGGATCGACTCGATGCCCGAGACGGCCGAGAACGTGGCCGCGGAATTCGCAGTCTCCCGCGCGGACCAGGACCTGTTCGCGTTGCGCTCGCAGCAGCGGGCCGCGAAGGCGCAGGCCAACGGCCGGCTCGCCGAGGAAATCGTCGCGATCGAGGTGCCGGGCAAGCGCGGCGCGGTGACCGTCGTCGACACCGACGAGCACCCGCGTGAGACGTCCCTCGATGCGCTGGCCGCACTCAAGACGCCGTTCCGGACGCCTGGGACGGTCACGGCCGGGAACGCCTCGGGCGTCAACGACGGCGCGGCGGCCGTGCTCGTGATGAGCGGCGAGGCCGTCGAGCGGTACGGCGTGACGCCGCTGGCGCGGGTGGTCGGTACGGCGGCGGCCGGCGTACCGCCCCGGATCATGGGCATCGGGCCGGCGCCCGCGACCCGGAAATTGCTCGAGCGCACCGGAGTCGCATTGACCGACATCGACGTGATCGAACTGAACGAGGCGTTCGCGTCGCAGTCGCTGGCCGTCCTGCGGGAGCTCGGACTGCCCGACGACGCCGACCACGTCAACCCGAACGGCGGCGCGATCGCCCTCGGCCACCCGCTCGGGATGTCCGGCGCCCGCCTCGCCCTCACCGCGGCCCTGGAGCTTCGCCACCGCGACGCGCGGTACGCGCTCGCCACCATGTGCATCGGCGTCGGCCAGGGCATTGCGACCCTGCTCGCCCGTCCCTGAGGAGCCCTCATGCTCGGTGATGCCTGCCCGATCGAGTTGCGTGACGCCGGTGAGCGGCTGTCGGTCGACGAACTCCGCACCCGCCAGTTGTCGTTGCTTCAGGCAACCGTACGGCGCGGCTACGAGAACGTCCCGCACTACCGGAAGGCGCTGGACGCGGTCGGGTTCACGCCCGGGGACCTGCGGGAGCTGTCCGATCTGAGCCGGTTGCCGTTCACGACGAAGGCGGACCTGCGCGACAACTACCCGTTCGGCATGTTCGCCGTACCGCGGTCCGAGGTGGTGCGGGTACACGCCTCGTCCGGTACGACGGGACGCCCGACGGTGGTCGGCTACACGCGCAACGACCTGGACAACTGGGCCGACCTGATGGCGCGCTCGATCCGGGCCGCGGGCGGTCGCGCGGGCGATGTCTGTCATGTCGCCTACGGGTACGGGCTGTTCACCGGCGGGCTCGGTGCGCACTACGGCGCCGAGCGGCTCGGGTGCACCGTCGTACCGGTGTCCGGCGGGATGACCGAGCGGCAGGTGGACCTGATCCGGGACTTCGGCGCGCGGATCATCATGGTCACGCCGTCGTACTTCCTGTCGATCGTCGACGAGTTGGCCGCGCGCGGCCTCGATCCGCGCGACACCTCGCTGCGGATCGGGATCTTCGGCGCCGAGCCGTGGACCGAGCAGATGCGGCAGGAGGTCGAGGAGCGGACCGGGATCCACGCGGTCGACATCTACGGACTGTCCGAGGTGATGGGGCCAGGAGTCGCGCAGGAGTGCGTGGAGACGAAGGACGGTCTGCACATCTGGGAGGACCACTTCTACCCGGAGATCATCGACCCCGTCACCGGCGAGGTGCTGCCGGACGGATCCGAGGGCGAACTGGTCTTCACCACGCTGACCAAGGAAGCGTTCCCGGTACTGCGGTACCGCACGCGCGACCTGACCCGCCTGCTGCCCGGTACCGCGCGCCCGGGGATGCGCCGGATGGAGAAGATCACCGGCCGCACCGACGACATGATGATCGTCCGCGGCGTCAACGTGTTCCCCACGCAGATCGAGGAACAGATCCTGCTGGTCGACGGGCTGACCCCGCACTACCTCTGCGTCCTCACCCGCCCCGGCCGGCTCGACGAACTCACCGTTCAGGTGGAAGCGGCTCCGGACCTCGTGGACCGCAGTACCGCTGCCGCAACCCTCGCCCGCCGCATCAAGGACCGCGTAGGCATCACCGCCACCGTCGAGGTAGTGGCCCCGCACGGCCTGGAACGCTCCCTGGGCAAAGCCAAGCGCATCCGCGACGACCGCCGCCGCTGACGGCTTGTTTCACCACTGACCCCGGACAACCTGTCGGCCGTGACACAGACCGTTATTCGGGTGCCGGGGTGGGGCCGGTTCGGCTAGCGTGTCGGGTGCCGGGGTCTCGGCTCCCGGCCGGCGAGAGGAGGTGAGCGCGATGTCGAGTTCGTCTGTCGTGCTGCCCGTTCGCCGTGCCTGCGGCTGACCGGGTGGCTTCGTACCACCGAGGAGTAGTCGCATGTCCGAAGTACAACGGCCGCCGCTGACAGCTGACGAACGCACACAGCTGATCGGGTGGCTCGACCTGCAACGTTCGTTCGTCCGGATGAAATGCGCCGGACTCGGCGAGGACGACGCGCACCGCAGCGTCGTACCGACCTCGCCGCTGATGACGCCGGCGGGGCTGGTCGCCCATCTCCGCTGGAACGAGTACTCGTGGTTCCAGCTCAACCTGCTCGGCGTCCCCGACACCGGGCAGACGCCGTGGACCGAAGGCGGTCATCCCGACGCCGAGATGCTCGTCGACGACGTACCGCTCGCCCAGCTGCTCGACGAGTACGACGCCGAGTGCGCGCGCTCCAACGCCGCGATCGACGGCCTCTCGCTGGACGCCCTCGAGCAGGGCCCGTACGCCCCGCGCGAGGCCGCCTCACTGCGGTACGTGCTGTGCCACCTGATCGAGGAGACCGCCCGGCACGTGGGTCATCTCGACATCATCCGGGAGTTGATCGACGGTTCGAAGGGGTACACGAAACTGGAGTGACCCGACCCGGTTACACCCGCGCCGAGGGGTGGATAGGATGTCCGGGATCTGACACGGGGTAGCGACAAGAGGTGTGATGAGGGAACCCTCCGTACGCCGTTATTCCGGACGGTCAGTCGAGGAATGGAAGGCCGCGCGCCGGGAACGGCTGCTGGCCGCCGCACTCGAGCTCTTCGGGACCGACGGCTACCCGGCGACATCCGTGGAACGCCTGTGTACACAGGCGAAAGTGTCCACCCGGCACTTCTACCACGAGTTCCAGAACAAGGAAGCCGTGCTGCTCGCGGTGCACGCGCAGGTGATCGAGCTGGCGGTCCGCAGTACCGGCGACGCGTTGCGCCGGACCGCGGACCGTCCGGTCCGGGAGCGGATCGCCGCGGCCGTCGACTCGTACCTACGGACGATCATGTCCGACCTGCGGCGGGCGCGGATCTCGTTCGTCGAGGTGGTCGGCGCGAGCCCGGCGGTCGAGGAGCAGCGGATCGCGTTCCGGAACCTGCTGATCCGCAACGTCCGGGACGTCGGCGACACCGCGGTCGAGCGCGGCGAGATCAAGCGCAAGGACTTCCGGTTCGTCGCGCTGGCGTTCTTCGGCGCCGTCAACACCGTCGTGCACGACTGGATGCTGACCGACCCCAGACCGCCGGAGCAGCACATCCAGAACTCGCTGCGCGACCTGGCCGTCGAGATGCTCACCACCTGAGGTCAGGTCAAGACGCTAGTCCGGGTAGCGCTTGCGGAGTTCGGCGACGGCGTCGGCGCGGGTGAGCGCGGCGCCGCCGGCGTACGCCGTTTCGTACCCGTCGTCGCCCAGCGCCTGCCGGAGTCCGTCGACGGTCCGCCGCACGTCGCCGTCCGGGATGGCGCGGGTGCCCTTGATCGCGGCCGCGAGACCGAGCGTCCGGGCGGCCGTGGTCAGCTCGGCCCGGTCGCCACCGGCAGCCAGCACCAACGCGTCCACCGAGGCCTCCACGACCGACGCGCTGAGCGGCATGTCCTCCGTACCGAGTCCGAGCTGGACGGATTCGCGCGCAGCCCGCTCGGCGTTCTCGAGATCGCCGAGCGACGCATAGATCCGGCCGAGCTGCGAAAGCATGCCGGCCTGGCCGTGCGGTGCCATCCGCTCGGCCACCGGGTCGAGCATCGAGTAGCCGCGCTCCGCGAGCTCCTTCGCCTCCTCGAACCGGCCGGTGCGGTGCGCGAGCCGCGCGAGACCTCCGTACACCATTGCCTGCCCGCCGCGGGAGCCCGTCTCCTCGGCGAGCCGCAGCGCCCGCTCCAGGTCCGTCCGCGCGCCGTCGTAGTCGCCGAGCTCGAGCCGGCTGGCCGCGCAACCGCCGAGCAGTTGCGCGACGCCGTCCGACGTCCCGAGCTCCTCGATCAGCCGGAGCGCCTCGGTCATCGACTCCAGCGCCCGCTCGTGCTCGCCGCTGGTCGCGTAGTAGCCGGCCAGCCCGCGCAGCGCCATCGACATCCCGAACCGGTCGCCGAGCGTGCGGAAACCGTCGAGCGCGACGGCCAGGTCGACCACCAGCCCCTCGATCTCGCCCTCGTTCTCGCGGAACATCGCGCCCATCATCACGCCCATGTTCCGGATCCACGGATCCGGATGCCGGGCGGCCGCCTCGAGCTCGGCGAAGCTGCCCGCCTTGTCCCGCCGGATCGCCGCCCACACGGCGTTCGTAAACAGGCTGACCCCGGACTCGACCAGCATCCGGTGCCGCCGCGCCATCCACCGAACGGTCGCGAGCCCGCGCAGCATCTGCTGGAACGACGCGACCGGATCGGATTCCGTGGACAGCCGCCCGACCGCGAGCAGGTACAGCGCCTCGGCCTTGTCCAGCGGCACACTCCGCCCCGGCACGGCGACGGCGGCCTGCATCCAGCTCACCGCCTCGGCGGGACGACCGCCCATCGTCCAGTACTGCCCCAGCACAGCCACCATCTGAACGGCGACCCGCGCCGAACCACTGTCGATGGCCGTCCGCAGCGCGTCGATCAGGTTCTCGTTGTCGGCGGTCAGGCGAGCGATCCACTCGACCTGCTCACCGGTCCGCATCTTCGGCCGCGCGTTGCGCAGCAGGCGGCTGAAGTACACCGTGTGCGCGTGGCGGAAGCGCTCGTACTCACCCGAGGCCTTCAGCTGCTCCCCGGCGTACGCACGGACCGTCTCGAGCATTCGGTAGCGGACGGAGCGCTCGCCCGACGCGGCCTCGACCAGCGACTTGTCGACGAGCGAGGCGAGGACGCCGAGCACGGACTCCGCGGGCAGGTGCTCGTCGCTGCAGATCTGCTCCGCGGCCTCGAGCGACGCGCCACCTGAGAACAGCGAGAGGCGGCGCGCAACTGCTTGCTCGTCCGGGTCGAGCAGGTCCCAGCTCCACTCCACCACGGCCCGCAGCGTCTGGTGCCGCGGCAGGGCGGTCCGGGAGCCGCTGGTCAGCAGCCGGAACCGGTCCGCGAGCCGGTCCACGATCTGCGGCGGAGTCAGCGCGCGCAGCCGGGCCGCGGCGAGCTCGATCGCCAACGGCATCCCGTCCAGCCGCCGGCAGATCTCGGCGACCGCGTCCCGATTCGCGTCGGTCAGCTGGAAGTCCGGACGTACGGCGCGGGCGCGGTCGACGAAGAGCTGCACAGCGGGGTACTCGTCGACGGCCGAATCCTCCGGCGGCAGACCGAGCGGACCGACCGGGTGCAGGTGCTCGCCGGGGATGCTGAGCGGCTCACGGCTCGTCGTCAGCACCCGCAACCGCGGACACGACGCGAGGAGCGAGTCGACGAGTCCGGCGACCTCCTGGACCAGGTGCTCGCAGTTGTCGAAGACGAGCAGGACACGGCGGTCGCCGATCACCTCGACCAGTCGCTGCGTCGCTGCGCGGCTGGTCGGGAAGTGCTTCGGCGCGATCCGGGTCGGGTCGATGTCGACGTACTCACTGGCGCCGAGCGTCGACAGGACGGTCGGCGCCACATCGGCCGCGTCACCGAGCGGCGCGAGCTCCACGAAGTAGATGCCATCGCCGGACTCGCCGATGAGCGTACGTCCGGTCTCGGTGGCCAGCCTGGTCTTGCCGGCGCCGCCTGGTCCGACCATGGACACCAGCCGGGTGCCGTCGCTCAGCAGGCGAGTCAGCTCGGCTACTTCCTCACGCCGGCCGACAAAGCTCGTCAACGGAGCACGCAGGTTGCTGCGCGGCGCCGCAGGGGCCGGTGCGATGGGCGCTGCCTTCGCAGCTGGGTCCAGCGCGTCGCCCCGCAGTACTGCGACGTGCAGGTCGCGCAGCCGTGTGCCGGGGTCCGCGCCGAGCTCGTCGGCCAGCGTGGTGCGGATGCGTTCGTACGCCGCCAGCGCCTCTGCCTGCCGACCGTCGGCGTACAGGGCGCGGATGAGCAGCTCGTGGATGCGCTCGCGCAGCGGATGGTTGGCGGCCAGGTGTTCGAGGTCGCCGATCAGGTCGCGGGCGCGGCCGCAGCTGACCGCGGCCTCCGCCAGGTCCTCACGAGCGGCCAGCCGCAGCTCGGCCAGACGGTCAGCCTCGATCGCGGCGAACGGCAGGTCTTTCAGGTCGGCCAGCGCCTCACCACGCCACAACTTGTCGGCCTGGGTCAGCAGCGCGTGCGCCTGTTCCGGGTCGGACGTCAGCAGCCCGCGCCCCCGCCGTACCAACTCCGCGAACTGCAACGCGTCCACACAGTCCGGGCCGAGGGTCAGCGTGTAGCCGGCCGGACCGGACTGGACCGACACGCTCGACTCTGTGGCCGGCAGGCTCGCACGCAGCCGCGAGACGAGCGACTGCAACGCGTTCGCACTCGGGGCCTCACTGCCCCACAATCCGTCGACCAGCGTCTCGACACCGACCGGCCGCCCCGCGCTCAACGCCAGCCGCGCGAGCAGCCCGCGCAGGCGGACGCCGCGGATGTCGAGCGGAGTCCCGTCGGCCGCCCACATCGCAAGAGGCCCAAGCACCGCTATGCGCACCCCACCAGCCTCGCATATCCGCCGCCCCAAACACCCGTGCCTTTTGTCATCGGGCGATCTAAGGTCGGTGGTCGTGACTGAAATTTCCGCGCCGACACAGGTCGCGCTCTCTCGCATCGTTGCCGAACGTCAGTCCAAGGGCCGGGTGCCCGGGGCCGTGGGCGCCGTCGCCCGGGCCGGGAAACTGGCCTGGTCGACCGGGGTCGGGTCCGCCGACCTGGACCGTCCCGGCGTACCGCCGAACGCCGACTCGCAGTTCCTGATCGCGTCGCAGAGCAAGACCCTGACCGCGGTGGCGACCATGGCGCTGCGCGACGAGGGCAAGCTCAGCCTCGACGACACCGTCGAGTCGCTGCTCCCCGACTCCAAGCACGGGGGCATCACCGTCCGGCAGCTGCTCAGCCACGCCAGCGGCATGCAGCGCGAACCGGTCGGCGACGTGTGGGACCTGATGAAGTTCCCGTCCCGCGAGGAACTGCTGACCAGCTGGAACGCGGCCGAGCGGATCGGCAAGCCGCACCACCGCTTCCACTACTCGAACCTGGCATTCTCGCTGCTCGGCGAGATCATCGCGCGGATCGACGGCCGGAGCTGGTACGAGTCGATCAAGGCGCGCATCCTCGACCCGCTGGAGATGCGGCGGACCACGGTCGGCATGGACGGCGGCCCGGCCCAGGTCGGGTACTACGTGCCGCCGTGGACCGACGTACCGGTCCGGGAGCCGCTGCTCGACATCGGCGCGATGGACGCCTGCGGCGGGCTCGCGTCGACAGCGGAGGACCTGGCGAAGTGGGCCATGTTCGTCGCGAACCCGGTCGACGAGGTGCTGTCGAAGGACACCCTGGACGAGATGTGCCAGGTCCGGATCATGGCCGACGTGGACCGCTGGCAGCTCGCGTTCGGACTCGGGTTCATGCTGCTGCGCCGCGGTGACCGGGTCTTCGTCGGCCACGACGGCGGCATGCCCGGCCACATCACGTCGACCTTCGTGGACCGCTCGTCCGGTACGGCGGGGATCGCGCTGTTCGGCGCGACGTCGTCGCCGCCGCCCGGCATGATGGCGACCGACCTGATCATCAAGGTCCTCGAGGACGACCCGCTGCCGCCCGAAGCGTGGGTCCCCGGCACCGAGATCCCTGCCGAACTCGCCGGCGTCCTCGGCACCTGGTTCTCCGAGGGCTCACCGTTCGTGTTCACGATCCGCAAGGGCGTCCTCGAGGCCAAGTCCCCGGCCGCCCCCGAACACCAGTCCCCCGCCGTCTTCGAACGCGTCTCCGAAGACGTGTACCGCACCGTCGCCGGCCGCGAGACCGGCGAACTGCTCCGCATCACCCGCGACCCCGCCGGCCACCCCACAAAGTTGCACTGGGCAACCTACCTCTGCACCCGCGAACCCTTGTCCTTCGCCGAGCTGGGCCAGGCTTGAGCGGTGTTGCCCGGAGCTGATCGGTCGGCTAACCTATGAGCATTCCCCCAGTTGCTTCGGTGGCTGGGCGCGAGGCCCCACCTCTGGTGGGGCTTCTGCTTTTTCACCACCCCGCGGGCTTGCGGATCAAGGCTCCAGCCGAATCCTCCACCTTGTCGGGGAACTGGCTGGCACCGAGCACACCCGGACGGATCGCCGTTGTGGACAACCGATGCCGATCTGCCCCGGCCTGCCCCTGAATGCCCCGGTCTTCTGCGTACCTGGCGGTTCAGGGGCGGGGCGGTTCAGGTACGGCGGCGGTAGGCGCGGATGGCGAGCGGGGCGAAGACCAGGACGAGGCCGGCCATCCAGGCGAGGGTGATGAGGAGGGGTTTCTGGATGTCGCCGCCGAGCATCAGGCCGCGCATGGTGTCGACCAGGTACTTGACCGGGTTGACCTTCACGAACGCCTGCAGGAAACCGGGCAGGGTGTCGGTCTGGACGAACACGTTGCTGCCGAAGGTCAGCGGGAACATCACCAGGAACGCGATCCCTTGCACGCCCTGCGCGGTCTTCAGCGACAACCCCAGCCACACCCAGATCCAGCACATCGACAGGGCGAACGCGAGCACGACCACGAGTGCGAGCAGGCCGTAGCCGACCCCGTTCTGGAAGCGGAAGCCGAGGACGAACCCGGTTCCCATCAGGATCGCGATCGACAGCATGTACCGCACCGCGTCGCCGAGCACCGCGCCGATCAACGGCGCCACTCGCGCGATCGGCAGCGACCGGAACCGGTCGAACACACCCTTCGCAAAGTCGTCGTTCAGCGCGACACCGGTGCCCATCGTGGAGAACACCACGGTCTGCACCAGCAACCCGGGCAAGAGGAACGGCAGGTAGTCGCGCCACCCGGCGCCCTGCGCGATCGCCCCGCCGAACACGAACAGGAACAGCACCAGGAAGATGATCGGCTGGAACGTGACGTCCGCCAGCGCTTCCGGGTTCTGCCGGATCCGGACGATGTTCCGCCAGGCCAGCGTCAGGCTCTGCGGCACCCAGGCGAACGGATTCGTCCGGCGCCCCAGGTGGGCCGCGGGTTCCAGGATGGTCGCACTCATCGGCCCACTCCTTCCAGGATCTTCTGCTCTTCGGTGGTGTGACCGGTCAGGGCGAGGAACACCTCGTCCAGGCTGGGCAGCCGCAGCGACAACTCGGTCACCGCGATCCCGGCCTCGTCCAGGCGCCGTACGACGACGGGCATCGACGTACCGTCCGTCACCGGGACGCTGACCAGGGTGTTGACGACGTCGACCGACGGCCGCGTACCGACCGAATCGGAGACGATCGCGGCGACGCGTTCGAGGTGCGCCGGCTCGGCCGGGCGGACGTCGAGGGACTGTTTGCCGGCCTGGGCCTTGAGTTCGGCCGGCCGGCCGTTCGCGACCACGGTGCCCTTGTCGAACACCACGATCGAATCGGCCAGCGCGTCGGCCTCCTCGAGGTACTGCGT
Organism: Kribbella sp. NPDC048915; assembly: GCF_040649595.1. NCBI lineage: Bacteria > Bacillati > Actinomycetota > Actinomycetes > Propionibacteriales > Kribbellaceae > Kribbella > Kribbella sp. NPDC048915. Next base: position 92,892 of record NZ_JBEZFT010000007.1, read on the forward strand.
GGTGAGCAGCACCGTGGTGCCGTCGAGCACCAGGTTGCGCACGGTCTCCCAGACGCCGTTGCGGGCGTGCGGGTCGAGACCGGTGGTGGGCTCGTCGAGGTACAGGATGCTCGGGTCGCCGACCAGGCTCGCGGCCAGGTCGAGGCGGCGGCGCATCCCGCCGGAGTAGGTCTTCGCGATCCGGTCGCCGGCGTCGGTCAGCTCGAACCGCTCGAGCAGGTCGTCGGCCTTGACCCGCGCCTGCGACCGCGAGTACCCGAGCAGCCGGCCGATCATGATCAGGTTCCGGCGGCCGGACATGTCCTCGTCGACCGAGGCGTACTGCCCGGTCAGCCCGATGATGCCGCGGACCTTGCCGGCCTCGCGGACGACGTCGTACCCGCCGACCGTCGCGTGCCCGCCGTCCGGGCGCAGCAGCGTGCCGAGAATGCGGACCGCGGTCGTCTTGCCGGCGCCGTTCGGGCCGAGGACGCCGAGGACCGTGCCGGTGGGCACGCTCAGATCGACGCCGGCAAGCGCGGTCGTACTGCCATATTTCTTGACCAGACCGACCGCCTCGATGGCGGTCTGGCTCGTTGTGGTCATCGGTACCTCCCAGTGGACTCACTTCACTGGGACTACCGTCGCGCGGTGGCCTGGCAGCGGCCTGGCACTGCGCTGACAGGAGGCTGTCGCAGCCGGCTCAGCCCTTGAGCGGGACGATCCGGTTCCTGATCAGCGCCTGGTACGCCTCCGGGTTGTAGCGCGCGAGATGCCCGCGCGCCTTCCGCCGGTACTTGAGGATCTGCCGCGTCCCCACCGCCCACAGCACGTACTGGAACGCGAGCGCGACCTTGAAGTCGTGGATCGACTGCGCCGCGCCGCCGGACGAGGCGTCCAGCAAGATGCCGATCATGCCGATCGAGATCAGCGTGGCGATGAAACCGCCCGTGTTGACCATCCCGTTCGCCGCGCCGAAGCGGGTCGACGGATTGAACGTCCGCGCGTAGTCGAGCCCGAGCATCGACCCCGGTCCACCGGCGGCCTGGACGACGATCAGCAGCAGGAGCACCGGCAGCGGAGCCCGGCCCGGCCACAGCAGGACGACGGTCCACACCGCTACAGTGCTTCCGATCACCGCGAGCACGATCCACGACCGGTAGAACGGGAACTTCGCGGCGTACCGCCCGACCAGCGGGCCGTAGCAGAGGCTGGCGAGCACCGGAATGATCAGCATCGCGGCAGCGGTCGTCGGCGGAAGGCCCTGGCCCTGCACGAGGAACGGGTACCCCCACAGCAGGCCGAACGTGCTGCCGGAGAAGCTGGTCGTGAAGTGCGTCCACAGACCGAGCCGCGTACCCGGCTCCCGCCAGGCGCGGCGCAGGTTGGCCCGCACCTCGTCCAGCGGCTGCTTGGCGCGGCGGAGCGGCTCGTCGTACGGCGTGTCCTTGATGAGGAACACGACGAGCAGACCGGTCACCAGGCTGAGCACACCGGCGGCAGCGAACGTCGGCGTCCAGCCGAACGCATGGAAGGCGGCGGCCATCGGAACCGTCGACATGATCGCGCCGAGTCCGCCGAGCATTCCGGTCGCCTGCGACATGACCGGCTGCCGCAGCGCCGGGAACCAGGACATCACCACGCGCAGCACGCTGATGAAGACCAGTGCGTCGCCCACGCCCAGTACGGCGCGTGCAGCGAGCGCGGCGGGGTACGAATCGACCATGCTGAAGGCCGACTGAGCCACGAAGAGCAGGCCGGAAGCTGCGATGAGCAGTCGCTTCGACCCGTACCTGTCGAGCAGTACGCCGACCGGCACCTGCATGGCGGCGTACACGGTGAGCTGTACGACGGTGAAGCTCGCGAGCGCGGACGCGGAGATGTCGAAACGCTCCGCGGCCTGCAGCCCGGCCACGCTCATCGAGCCGCGGTGCAGCACGGTCACGAGGTACGTCAGGACAGCAGTGCCCCACACCGCCCAGGCACGCCGTCCGCCCAGGGGGAAGAGGAGTTCGGTCACCGAGTGCCTCGCAGCTCGGTCGCGGCTTCGGCAATGTGCGTGACGACCAGTTCGCGGAACCGCTTGACGCTGTTGCCGCCGAGCGCGTCGATCATCTCCTGGTGGGCAGCAATGGAGCGGTCCATCCGGGCCGGCTGCACCTCGATCCCGGGCACCCCCATCCGGACCTGCCGGTCGCGGAGGCTGTTGTAGAGCTTGGCCAGGATCTGGTTGCCGGCCGCTTCGACGATCGCCTCGTGGAAGGCGCGATCCGCCTCGAGGAAGGTCTTCGCGTCACCGGCCTTGCGGTGCGCGCGCATCTCGTCGACGCGCTGCGTCAGCGCCTCGATCAGCTGCCTGCGGCGCGGCCACACCTTCGCGGCAGCGTGCGTCTCGATCAGCTCGCGCGCCTCGAGCACGTCCTCGATCTCCTGCGGCAGCACCGGGAGGACGAGCGCGCCCTTCTTCGGGTACAGCTTGACCAGGCCGGACTCCTCCAGGCGCAGCAGCGCCTCACGCACCGGCGTACGGGACACGCCGACCGCGGTGGCGAGCTCACCCTCGGTGAGCAGTTCGCCGCCCGGGTAGCTGCGGTCGAGGATCGCGGCCTTCACATACGCGTAGACGCGCTCGGCCGCGGGAATCTTCTCTGCGCCCGGTGCCGCCTCGACGACCACTCGTGCGATCTCTGCGGTCTCGTCCCCCAGAACCAATGCGTCCGGCGCTTGCGCCGGGTCCCCGCCTGTCACTGCGCTCCCATCCATGCGACTCGTATCTCTGTTGTATCTATCTTACACGGAGCCTTAATCCACCGAAGCCGCCTGGTACTCCCCAGCTTGTCCACGAGTTATCCACAGGCAGATCCACAGGATGTGGGCAACTGAGCGTGATCGCGGCTGCGTGCAGGGTTTCCCTCGCGTTGTGGATGACGAAGTCCCACCGTCGGCGAATCGTCCTAGAGTCTTCGATACCGACCCGGGCCCGTCCGCCCGGGCGCTGCCCTGAGGAGGCGTCGTGTCCCGAACTTCTCGTCCGCGCCGGCTGGCCGCCGGCCTGTCCGCCGCCGCCCTGGCCTGTGTCTCACTCACCGCTGTGACGACGGCGCATGCGGCCGTGGCTGACGACGGACCGCTGATGAACTACGTGATCAACGCGAAAGCGACCCCCGGCCACGTCCGCAAGGCCGAGAACGCGGTCCGCGACGCGGGCGGCACCGTGCTGGTGTCGTACAAACAGTTCGGGGTGATCGTCGCGCAGTCGACGAACCCGGCCTTCAGCACCGACATCCGCAGCACGCACAACGGCCGTGAGGTGCAGTCCGTCGGCGCCACCCGGACCGCCGCGGTCAGCGAAGGCGCCGCCACCGGGCTGAAGTCGATCGAGGACGCCGAGGCCAACCCGGTCCTCGACCCCCGCGAGCACGAACAGTGGGACATGGTCCAGATCAAGGCGGACCAGGCCCACCAGGTGACCGACGGCTCCCGGGACGTCCTGGTCGGCATCAACGACAGCGGCATCGACGACACCCACCCCGACCTCGCCCCGAACTTCGACGCGGCGAATTCGGTCAACTGCGTGAACAACGGCGTACCTGACACCACTCCGGGCGCCTGGCGGCCGACGACCAGCTCGCACGGCACCCACGTCGCCGGTACGGTCGCCGCGGCGCGCAACGGCGTCGGCATCGTCGGCGTCGCTCCCGGCGTACGGATCGCGTCGGTCAAGGTCGTGAACGACGACGGCTTCATCTATCCGGAGTACTCGATCTGCGGCATCGTCTGGGCCGCCCAGCACAAGATGGCCGTCACGAACCACAGCTACTACATCGACCCGTTCCAGTTCTGGTGCAAGGACAACGGGGACCAGGGCGCGGTACAGGAAGCCGTCCGGCGGGCGTACGTGTGGGCGACCGACCAGGGCACGCTCTCGGTCGCGGCCGCGGGCAACTCCAACTACGACCTGGCCAACAAGACCACCGACAACAGCAGCCCGAACGACACCACCCCGGTCACCCGGACCATCGACAACGACTGCCTCGACATGCCGACCGAACTCCCCGGCGTGATCACCGTCGCCAGCACCACCATGGCCGGCGCGAAGAGCAGCTTCTCCAACTTCGGCCTCGGCAAGATCGACGTCGCCGCCCCCGGCAGTTCGATCCTGTCCACCCTTCCCGGTAATCGTTACGGCCTGTCCAGCGGTACGTCGATGGCGTCACCGCACGTCGCCGGCGTCGCCGCGCTGCTCAAGTCCACCCACCCGCAGTGGGGCCCGCGCGACCTCGAACGCGCCCTGTGGCGCGAGGCCGACGACACCGCCTGCCCCACCACCCCCGACCCGCGCTGCACCGGCACCACCGAGAACAACGCCTTCTACGGCGAAGGCATCACCGACGCCCTCGACGCCGTCACCCCCTGACCGAGCCGGGGGTCCCCACCCGGGACCCCCGCACACCGGGTCCCGCCACCAACCTGGGGTATTATCTGATCGGATAACGATTCAGGGGTTCGTGCGATGGACAAAGACAGTCAGACGGTCGTCGATCAACTCGGCCGCGCTGTTGCCGAGAGCGGGCTGTCCCAGTCTGCCTTCGCCGCCGCATTGGGGACGTCCGCGTCGCGCTTCTCCACCTACCGTTCCGGCAAGACCAAGCCGACCGCGCAGTTCTTCCTGCGAGCGCGGCGGATTTCCCGCGCCCTGCACATGGCGCACGAGCACAGGATCATGACCGCCCCGGCCACGGCGAGGGCCATTCGCGACGCCAATGACGACGAATGGGCCTGGCGAATGCTGCTTCAGGGTCGCGATCACCTCCGCCTGCTTCTCCGTCGGAACGATGGTTCCGAGGCGGCGTGGGAGGCCGCGCCCGGTACGACGGGACACGCCGGCTTCGACGTACTCCTCGCCGTCCTGACGGCGCACGAGTTCGAGGCCGCCGGTCAGGAACCGCCCGAGTGGACCGCGGTCGAGCCCCTGCCGGAGCCGTGGATTCCGGAGCATCCTTTCCTGGACCGCGCCGAGGTCATCGAGCAGACCTCGGACTACCTGGCCCGAGCCAACGTCTTCGTTCCCGCCCGTGACCTGGTCACCGCATGAACAACGCCCCTCACGAGTTCAGAGCCGGCGAGATCGTCGATCTCCTCTCGGAGCTCGACCAACGCCTGAAGGCGCGGGGCGTCGCTGCCTCGATCTTCGTCGTCGGGGGAGCGGCGATCGCCGTCACCTCGGACGACGATCCGCGGCGAACCGAAGACATCGACGCGATCACCCGCGACGAGGCCGTGGTCGAGGAAGCTCGCGCGATGGCGAGTGCACGCAAACTCCCTGAGGACTGGTTGAACACCCGAGCCAGCTCCTGGATGCCCCCACTGCCGGCGGATGCGTTGCAGCACACCGACACCCTCGGGCTGAACATCAAGTAAGCGGGTGACGAGTTCCTGCTCGCCGCCAAACTCGTTGCCCAGCGCCGCAAGGACGCAACCGACATCGTCGTACTCGCCGGCCGGCTTGGCCTGCAGCAGGCATCAGCCGCCGACCTCGAGCAATTGATCTACCGCTACTACACCGACAAGGACTCGCTCGAGTTCATTCTCGACGGCGGTGACGTCGCCCGCGAGGTGCGCTTCCTGGCCGAGCGGGCCGTGCGGCTCCGGGCCAGTGATCGTTTCGCCACGACGTCCCCATCACGATCGATCAGCACGGAGGCGACGGCTGTGCGCCGGCCCGATCGGTCGACTCCCCGCGAACGAAGCTGATCCACCCCCTCCCGCCCCGCTGGGGTCAGCCGGTGGTGATGAGGAGGATGCCGGCTACTACGACGGCTGCGGCGGCGGCTCGCTTCGGGCCGAAGCGTTCGTGGAAGAAGATCGCGCCGATGATCGCGCCGAAGATGATGCTGGTTTCGCGGAGGGCGGCAATGGTGGCGAGGGTGCCTCGGGTCTGGGCCCAGAGGACGAGGCCGTACGCCACCATCGAGACGACGCCGCCCGCGAGTCCGGAAAGTATCGCGGGGCGGGGCAGAACGAAGGTCCGCGGCCCGCGCCACGCCAGCACCGCGAGCGGGACCACGAACCCTTGCAGCATGAACACCCAGCCCATGTACGTGGCCACCGGCATCTTGTGGACCGCGAGTCCGTCGACCACGGTGTACGACGCGATCATCAGGCCGGTGCCGAGCGCCGCGAGCAGCGCCGGTGCCTGCCCGCGGCCCGGTCGGCCGATGAACACCAGCGCGATCAGTCCGGCCGAGACGAGGAGGACGCCGGCCAACTCGACCACGGCCAGACTTTGGTGCAGTACGGCGATGGACACGACGGCCACGACCCACGGCGACGTACCTCGGGCCAACGGGTACATCTGACTGAACTGTCCCAACTGGTACGACGCCAGCAGACCACCCAAATACGCCAGGTGCAGGATCGCGGACGCGATGATGTAGCCCCAGGTGCCGTCGGGCGGCAGCCCCATGAACAGTACGGCGACCAGCCCGATCACCCCGGCCGCCAACTCGAACAGCGCCAACCCGACGACACGATCCGGTGCGCCGTGCGCCATCGCGTTCCACGTGGCATGCAGAATCGCCGCGCCCAGCACGACCAGGATCACCAGCACCCGACCACCCTCTCATCGCCCGCGGGCGCAGTCAGGTGGATTAGCCACCAGGTGGATCAGAGCAAGCCGAAGTCTCGAAGACTCTCGGCGGTCTGCACGATCGTGGTCTCGACATCCCGCGGTTGCCAGCCGAGTACGGTGCGTGCGCGCTCGTTGTGGATGATCGGCCGCGGCCTCTCCGGCCCGGGTGCCTCTTCGATCGGCGTCGCCGCTCCGAGCCGAGCGCGCAGAATCCCTGCGAGCTCGAGGAAACTGAGCGACGGACCGTTGGCCACGGCAAGGAAACGGTTGCCTGCGGCATCGGGTGACGCCATCGCGCGAACGTGCAGGTCGGCCACGTCACGGACGTCGACGACACCGAACCGAGCCCGCGGTACCACGGACATCGACCCGTCGAGCATCGCCTTGATCAGCTCCGTCGACGACCGCAGCTCGGCAACGAGCGTCGGCCCGAAGATCGCGGTCGGATTGACGGTCACGAGTTCCGTCGACGCATCCTGCAGGAAATCCCACGCGGCGCGTTCGGCGATCGCCTTCGACCGTGGGTACGGCGCGAGCCCGGGCGTATCCGGATCCGTCCAGTCCGCCTCGGTGAACTCGGCCGAGTCCTTCGGCGTGTACCCGACCGCGGCGAACGACGACGTCAGGAGCACCCGCCGTACGCCGGCGTCGCGCGCCGCCCGCAGGACACGCAACGTCCCCTCCCGCGCCGGCACGATCAGCTCATCGGGATCCTCCGGCTGGACGGCGGGGATCGGCGACGCGACGTGATGCACTTCTTCGCACCCGTCGACCGCGGCCTTCCACCCGTCGTCGGACATCAGGTCCGCCGCGCAGATCTCCAGCCTGGTGTCGTCCGCGTCGCCGCCACGGACCGCGGCCCGCAGTTCCGCGGAGCGTGTGGTCGAGCGCACCGTCGTACGGACGTCTCGACCGTCGCGCAGGAGTCGCGCGATCAGGTGCGACGCGAGGTAACCGGACCCGCCGGTCACCAGTACCGGGCTCATCGGGCCACCTCCAGCTTCGGCACGACTTCCATCACCTGACGGGTCGCCTCGGCCTCGGCGGCTTCGTCGCCGCGGTCGCGGGCGTCCCAGAGTTCGGCCTTCCGGCGCAGGTAGGCCAGACGCACCTGCTGGGCGGCGATGTCGGCCTCAATGCGCTCCGCGTGCCGCAGCAGCAGGTCGCGCTGCTCGGCCGCGGCTTCCCGTCCGCGGGCGCGGTTGGCGAGGTACGTCCGCATGTCCTCGATGCCGACGCCGACCGCGCGCAGGCAGGCCAGCGCCTCGAGGGTGTCGATGTCGGCACTGCGGTACCGGCGGTGGCCGCTGGTCTCGTCGCGGCTGATCGGACCGACCAGGCCGACGTCCTCGTAGTACCGCAGCGTGGGCTCGCTCAGCCCGCTCCGCCGCGACACCTCTTGAATGGTGAAGCTCGTCATGTCCACGAGGCTCACACACTTCAAGCGCTTGAGGTCAAGCCGCGCTCACTGGGTAACTTTTCGTCACTCAGCGCACATTTCTTTCCCAGCGACCTGCGGAGGGCCCGGGCGACCGGCGCCCGGGCCCTCGTGCGGTGTCAGAACATCAGCGCGCGGGCCGGGTCCTCGAGGATGCTCGCCACGTCGGCGAGGAAGGTGGAACCCTTCTCGCCGTCGATCAGGCGGTGGTCGAAGGACAGCGCGAGCGTGGTGATCCAGCGCGGCACGATCTCGTCGTCCACCACCCACGGCTGCTTGCGGATCGCACCGACGGCGAGGATCGCGGCCTCGCCCGGGTTGATGATCGGCGTCCCGGCGTCGACGCCGAACACGCCGACGTTGGTGATCGTGAACGAACCGCCGGCCTGGTCCGCCGGTTGGGTCTTGCCCTCGCGGGCGGTGGCGACCAGGTCGTTGAGCGCCTTGCACAGCTCCGGCAGCGTCATCGCGTCGGCGTTCTTGATGTTCGGAACGATCAGCCCGCGCGGGGTGGCCGCGGCGATGCCGAGGTTGACCGCGCCCTTGTACACGATCTCCTGCGCCTGCTCGTCCCAGGCCGCGTTGACGATCGGCGTACGGCGGGCCGCCAGCGTGACCGCCTTCGCGACGATCAGCAACGGCGAGACCTTCAGCTCCCGGAACGCCTTGTCACCCTTGAGCCGTTCGACGAGCTCCATCGTGGCGCTGGCGTCGACGGTGATCCATTCGGTCACGTGCGGAGCGGTGAACGCGCTGGCCACCATCGCCTGCGCCATCATCTTCTGCACGCCCTTCACCGGTACGCGCGTGTCCTCGCGACCGCTGATCACGGGGGCCGGCTCGGACGCCGGGACCGCCGGCGCGGGGGCTGGTTGTACCTGGGCGGTCTGCGCCTGGGTTGCGTACGCCTCGACGTCCGCCCGGGTGATCACACCACCCGGACCGGTCGGGGGAATTGCGGTCAGGTCGATGCCGAGATCCTTGGCCAGCTTCCGGACCGGCGGCTTGGCCAGCACATGCACCGACCCGTTGCCGCCAGCAACTGGCATCGGGCCGGCCGCCGGAACGGGAGCGGGTGCCGCCACCGGTGCGGAAGCAGCCGGGGCCGGAGCAACAGGAGTCGGAGCAGCAGGAGTCGGAGCAGCGGGAGTCGGAGCAGCAGGGGCCGCGGTGGGTGCCGGGGCGGCAGCCGGCGCAGGGCCAGTGCCGCCCGGCGACGTTTTGCGCTGCCGGCGCTTGGCCTCGGTCGTCTTCGGCCCGTACCCGACGAGCACCGCCGTACGACCGGACCCTTCCGGCTCCGGCACCGACGGCACCATGTCATCGGCAAGAGCCTCAGCCGCTTCGGATGCCTCGACGGATTCGGTCTGCACGGAGATGATCGGCGTACCGACCGGCGCCGTCTCACCTTCGGGCACCAGCAACTCGGTGACCACGCCGGCGAACGGCACCGGCAACTCGACCAGCGACTTCGCGGTCTCGATCTCGACGATCGTGTCGTTGAGCTTCACGGTGTCGCCGGGCTTGACCTTCCAGCTGACGATCTCGGCCTCGACCAGACCTTCACCGACGTCGGGAAGCCGGAACTGCTGAATGCCCATCAGTACTCCATCACCCGGTCGACGCCGTCCAGCACGCGGTCGAGGTCGGGCAGGTAGTCGTCCTCCATCCGCGACGGCGGGTACGGCATGTCGTACCCGGTCACCCGAAGTACCGGGGCCTCGAGGTGGTAGAAGCACTCCTCGGTCACCCGCGCCGCGAGCTCCGAGCCCGGCCCGAACGAGAACGGCGCCTCGTGCACGACCAGCGCGCGCCGGGTCTTCTGCACCGAGGCGAAGACCGTCGGCAGGTCGAACGGCGAAATCGTCCGCAGGTCGACGACCTCGAGGTTGCGGCCGTCCTCGACCGCGGCCTCGGCCGCCTGTAGGCAAGTCTTCACCATCGGGCCGTAGCACAGCAGCGTCGCGTCGGTGCCCTCGCGCACGACCTTCGCCTGGTGCAGCGGCAGCGCCGGCGGGACGGACTCGTCCAACTCGGCCTTCTCGTGGTAGCGCCGCTTCGGCTCGAAGAACACCACCGGGTCGTCGGAGGAGATCGCCTGCTGGATCATCCAGTACGCGTCGACCGGGTCGCCGCAGGACACCACCTTCAGGCCCGGGACATGCGCGAACAGCGTCTCCGGCGACTCCGAATGGTGCTCGACCGCGCCGATGCCACCGCCGTACGGGATCCGGATCACGACCGCCATCGTGATCTTGCCCATCGAGCGATAGTGCATCTTCGCGACCTGGTTGATGATCTGGTCGTACGCCGGGAACACGAAGCCGTCGAACTGGATCTCGCAGACCGGGCGGTACCCGCGCAACGCGAGGCCGACCGCGGTGCCGATGATGCCGGACTCGGCCAGCGGGGTGTCGATCACCCGGTCCTCACCGAAGTCCTTCTGCAGACCCTCGGTCACCCGGAAGACACCGCCGAGCTTGCCGATGTCCTCGCCCATCACGACGACCTTCGGGTCCTTCTCCATCGCGGCGCGTAGCCCGGCGTTGATGGCCTTGCCGAGAGTGATCTTGGTCATCGCTCAGCCCTCACCTTCGAACGACGCGGCGTACGCGGCGAACTGGTCGCGCTGCTCGGCGAGCTGCGGTGTCTCGTCGACGTACACGTTCTTGAAGAAGTCCGTGAGTACCGGGTCGGGCAGCGCGAGGCAGCCGGCCCGCAGTTCGGCGGCGACCTTGTCGGCCTCGGCGTCGACCTCGTCGAAGAAGTCCCGGTCGAGTCCGGCGGACCGGGTCAGGTAGGCCTGCACGCGGGCGATCGGATCCTTGAGCTTCCAGTGCTCGAGGTCCTCGCTCAGCCGGTACTTCGTCGGGTCGTCGGAGGTGGTGTGCGCGCCCATCCGGTACGTGTACGCCTCGATCAGCGTCGGACCGCTGCCCTCGCGGGCGCGCTTCAGTGCCTGCTGCGTGACGGCGTACGTCGCGAGCACGTCGTTGCCGTCGACGCGGACGCCGGGGAAGCCGAAGCCGGCCGCGCGCTGGTACAGCGGGATCCGGGTCTGCCGGTCGATCGGCTCCGAGATGGCCCACTGGTTGTTCTGGCAGAAGAACACCACCGGCGCGTTGAAGACGGAGGCCCAGATGAACGCCTCGTTGACGTCACCCTGGCTGCTCGCGCCGTCACCGAAGTACGCGATCGTGGCCTCGCCGTTGTCCGGGTCGCCGACCGCGTGGTCGCGCTGCTGACCCATCGCGTACCCGGTCGCGTGCAGCGTCTGGGCGCCGATGACGATCGTGTACAGATGGAAGTTGTTCTCCTTGGGGTCCCACGCACCCTGGTCGACGCCGCGGAACAGGCCGAGCAGGTTCAGCGGGTTCACGCCCTGGCACCACGCGACGCCGTGCTCGCGGTAGGTCGGGAAGACCATGTCCTTCTTGTTCAGCGCCCGGCCGGAGCCGATCTGGGCGGCCTCCTGGCCGAGCAGCGACGCCCAGAGGCCGAGTTCACCCTGGCGCTGCAGGGCGGTCGCCTCGGCGTCGATCCGGCGGACCAGGACCATGTCCCGGTAGAAACCCTTGATCGCCTCGTCGTCCAGGTCGAACGAGTAGTCCGCATGCTCGACGCGCTCACCCTCAGGCGTCAGCAGCTGGACGAACTCGACCTCGTCGGAGGCCCGGGGCGGACTGACGGGCGCCTCGTGGGGCGCGAAGACTTCCGGGGCAGGGCCCGGCACCGACTCACTCACATGCACTCCTCGGGTTCGAGCGCGGGATCGCCGCGACCGCAACGTTGCACGAGGGCCGGCCCGTTGCGCCGGGTGAGGCTTCGCAGGCAGGTCCGCGTGATTCCAGGGGTTGATGCACTGTTGGCAGTGGACCTCCTCACTGGTCTCACCACCATCTTGCCGGACACCGTACCGACCAGGTGCCTGATCCGCTAACTGTCTGGACTCCGGCAGGTACGCCGGTACCGGAATCGGTCTCACGATGAGACGCCAGTCCATCCACTGGTCCGGTCCGTACGCTCATGTTACAGAGCTTCGCGTGATCCGACAGCGAGTGTCACAACTTGGTTGCGACCCGCTGCGATCGGCCGGCGAGCCTGGCCGAAGGGGCGACCCCAGCGCGCGTGACTGGCAGGAAACGGCGGTTCGTCGGCCGGATTTCGCTTGCGCGGGATGATCCGGCCACCGTAGCGTCAGGATCGTTCTTGCAAGACACCCCTGACAATTCGAGGAGCCGCGCGATGGCCGTTTCCGCTCCGGCCGACGTGGCCGACGCCGGCTCGCGGACGGCGTCGGGCGCCATGATCTGGACCGCACTCGCGGTCGTGTACGTCGTCTGGGGGTCGACGTACCTCGCGATCCGCGTCGTGGTGGACGCGGACATCCCGCCGATGCTCGGGATGTCGGCCCGCTTCCTCACCGCCGCGGTCCTGATGGCAACAGCACTGGCTCTCAAGTCCGGCTGGCGGCGGTTGCGGATCACCCGTCGCGAAGCGATCGGCGCGGCTACGGTGGGTGTCCTACTGCTTGCCCTCGGCAACGGAGCGGTGGCCGTCGCGGAGCAGACCGTACCGTCCGGGCTCGCCGCGCTACTGGTCGCGGCGATCCCGTTGTGGCTGATGCTGCTCCGGGTCGGCGGCGGCGAACGGCCGCGGGCGATGACCTGGGTCGGCGTACTGATCGGGTTCGGCGGGGCGGCGCTGCTCGCGTTGTCGGGTGGCAACACGAGCGCGAAGCCGTTGTCGGTCGCGATCCTCGTCGGCGGCACGATCTGCTGGGCGATCGGTTCGCGGTACGCACCCCGGCTCGGCCTGCCGCGCGATCCCCTGGTCACCGCGCTGTACGAGATGGTCTTCGGCGGTACGGCGATGGTGCTGATCGGCGTACTGCGGGGCGAGGCCGGGCGGGTGCACCTGCAGCAGATCGACTCGAGCGGTTGGATCGGACTCGCGTACCTGGTGGTGTTCGGGTCGCTGCTCGCGTACACGGCGTACTCGTACCTGCTGGCGAACGCGCCGATCTCGCTGGTCGGGACCTATGCGTACGTGAACCCGGCGGTGGCGGTGTTCCTCGGGTGGCTGATCCTGCACGAGAGCCTGACCTGGCAGATCCTGCTCGGCGGCGCGGTGATCATCGTCGGCGTCGCGCTCGTGGTAACCGCGGAACGCCGGCGGCGGTAGCGCCCCGCCGTACCGCTGATCTCATCCAAGCCGCGCGGAGACAAGGAAAGACCCGGGCCCGCGAGGACCCGGGTCTCCCACCGCTGCCGATGCGCGCGGCAGCGGGTCTGGCCGCCGGTCGCACCCTGCCCCGAAAAAACACGGCGCGATACTCCGGCAATGGTTCCAACATATTCCGACGAATCGTGCTATTGCCAATTCGGCAGCCACCGAGCCCACCGAAACAATCACCGCGATTCACCGGGTATCCGTCACCCGCGCTGACTCAACGAGGTACCCACATCTCGGTTACGGGTCGTTATGTCTCAACTTCCACTCACTCTCCCGACAGTGCCGTTACCGGCAAGTTGGCTGGTCAGAGGCTGGATTCGCTGCGCCGTCAGGGAAACTCACCGGTAGTCGGCGACATGTTCGGTGCTGTCGGAATAGCTGACAAAAAAGTTTGTAACCGCCTCCGCCAGGTGTCGTTACCACTAAGACGAATCCGTCAAAACCCGAAAGGAAACCTGGCATAATGCAGGTAACTCGCAAGATCGTCGCCGCCGCGGCTGTGGCGACCGTTGCCACCCTCGGCCTGGCCACCGTCGTGAGCGCGAACGTGCTCGACGACGCCCAGAAGAAGGCCCAGGGCACCGGCCTGGCCGACGCGGCGTCCGTGGTCAGCAAGGGCTACGGCCAGCACTGGGCGTGGGTCAAGAAGGACGGCGCTCTGGTTGCGATCGACGACAACAACGTCGGCCCGTTCCAGGCCTGCCACAACTTCGGCTCGGGCACCGGCATCGGCGGTAACGTCCCGGTGGACGACGTCGTCGGCATCATCGGCTGGGGCAACGACGGCAACAGCGTGACCGCCGTCAAGACCTGCGAGCAGGACAGCGAGCAGAACAACCGCAAGTGGGTCAAGGCCGACAGCAACGGGCTGGTCTCGGTCAGCAACAACAACGTCGGCCCGTGGCAGGCCTGCCACAACGAGATCTCCGCGACCGGCATCGGCGGCAACGTCCCGCTGACGAACCTGTCGGGCATCCTGGGCCTGGACAACGACGGCAACTCCGTCGACACGCTCAAGACCTGCGAGCAGGAGTCCGAGCAGAACAACTGACCCTCCCTGGTCAGTGATGCAGGACCCGAAAGAGTCACCTCGGTGGGGTGACTGATTCGGAGCACCACCCAGTAACACCGCAACACCCGCAACACCGCGGCGCCGGGAGCAAGCCTCACTCCTCCCGGCGCCGCTTCTTTATGCCCCCACCCACGCGGCCCCGCCGACTCACCGCAGTCACCGACTCACAACAGTCACCAAGGTCACCGCCGTCACCCACTCACCACAGTCGCCAGCGTCGCCGCAATCACCCACTCACCACAGTCGCCAGCGTCGCCGCAATCACCCACTCACCACAGCCCCCACTCGGCGCAGGCCCCCCAACTCACCGCAGCCGCCCGGCAGGCCCGTTCACACACCCGCACACACCACTCACACCGGCGCACCCCGGCGCACTGCCTCTCCTCGCCACGTTCCGAGTCCGGATCCGGGTAAGTTCCCGGGGGCTTGAACAAGATCCGGTGGGAACGCACAGGCAATAGCCTGTCCAAACCCCCCGCGCGGGGTCCACACCCACAACAACCGGCACGACGCCACACCGCCTACCCAGACGAGCAACAGCCAGACCGGTCCGATCGCACCGCCGGGCCGATCTGATCGCACCGCACGCCCAGCCGATCAGACCCCGGCGCGTACCCAGCCCGAATCCCGGTCAGTCCCCGAGGGCTTGAACAAGATCCGGTGGGAACGCACAGGCAATAACCTGTCCAAACCCCCCGCACACAGTCCACACCCACGACGACCGGCGGCTGGTTTGTCAGAGGGTTCGGAGGTCGGTGCAGGTGCCGTTGGGGAGGGGTTTGCCGAGGAGGGACCAGATGCCGGTGGCGGCGGCTTCGGGGGTGGTGAGGGCGCCGGTGCGGTGGAGGTCGTGGAAGCGAGACACGGCGGGGAAGTCGGATTCGGGGGTGGCGCGGATCGCGGACTGCATGGCGGTGTCGACGACGCCGGGGGCGACAGCGATGACGCGGCAGCCGCCGGCGGGTTGTTCTTGGCCGACGGTGCGGACCCAGTGTTCGAGGGCCGCCTTGCCGGCGTTGTACGACGACCACCCGGCGTACGCGGTGGTCGCGGCGCCGGACGACAGCATGATCAGGTGCCGCTCGCAGGTGAGCTGCGCCGACGCCCGGAGGAACGCGGCGCCGAGGACCTGGGGTGCGGCCGAGTTCAGCAGCACCGCCCGGGTGTAGGCGTCCGGGTCGGCGCCGGCTGCCGGTCCGATCGGGTTGATCGTGCCGGCGTTGTGGATGAAGACGACCCGTTCACCGTCGTACGCCGACAGCTCGGCGGTGAAATGTTCCGCGACGCGGGCCCAGTCGGCCGGATCCGCGAGATCGGCCCGGAAGTGTTCCGTCGTACCGCCGCGCCGGGAGATGTCGACCACCCGGGCCGGGAACGGGACCGACGCCGCCAGCGCCGCGCCGATCCCTGCCGATGCCCCGGAAATCCAGACCAGCCCGCTCACCGGCGACCCGCTCCCGCTGCGCCGATAATCATCGGTTCCAGGTGCGGGCGACGTCGAGGAAGAGGTTGTTGGCCTCGGGTTCGCCGATGGTGATGCGGATGCCTTCGCCGGGGAAGGGGCGGACCGAGACGCCTTCGGCTTGGACGGCTTCGGCGAACTTCATCGTGTCGTCGCCCAGCTCGAGCCAGACGAAATTGGTCTCGGTTTCCGGGACGTCCCAGCCGGCCTCGCGCAATGCGCCGACGACCCGCTCGCGCTCCACCACGAGCGCGTCCACCCGCTCCATCAGCTCGTCCTCGAAACCGAGCGACGCGATCGCCGCCGCCTGGGCCACGTGGCTGACGCCGAACGGCAGCGCGCACTTGCGGATCGCGGCCACGATCTCCGGGTGGCCGATCGCGTACCCGACCCGGAAGCCGGCCAGCCCGTACGCCTTCGAGAAGGTCCGCAGTACGACGACGTTCGGCCGCTCGCGGTACAGGTCGACGCCGTCCACGATGTCATCTGCGCGGACGAACTCGCGGTACGCCTCGTCGATCACGACGAGTACCGAGGACGGTACGGCGTCGAGGAACGCGACCAGTTCGTCCCGCCGTACCACCGGGCCGGTCGGGTTGTTCGGCGTACAGACCAGCACGACCTTGGTGCGGTCGGTGATCGCGGCCTCCATCGCCTTGAAGTCGTGGCGGGCGTCAGCGGTCAGCGGGACCTGGACCGAGGTGGCGCCGGTCAGCTGCACCGCGATCGGGTACGCCTCGAACGAGCGCCACGCGTAGACGACCTCGTCGCCGTCGGCGACCGTCGCCTGGAGCAGGTGGTAGAGCAGCGCGACTGAGCCGGTGCCGACCGCGAGGTCGCTCACCGGGACGTCGAACCGCGCCGACAGCGCCTCGAGCAGGTCGACCGCGCCCATGTCCGGGTAGCGGTTCATCTGCGCGGCGGCTGCGGTCGCGGCCTCGAGTACGCCGGGCAGCGGCGGGTACGGGTTCTCGTTGCTCGACAGCTTGTACGTCGGCCGGCCGTCCGTGCGCGCCGGCGGACGGCCCGGCTTGTAAGCCGGAACGTCGTCCAGGCAGGCGCGAAAGCGAACCTCGATGTCAGGGGTCATGCCCGCAGGTTAGTCCTTACCGAACCGCAGAACCACCCTGCCCGGAGCGACCTGCCGCGAGGGTTTGACTCCGGGTACGACGAGCCTCAAACTGACTGATTGTCGGACAATCAGGGGATCTGGCGATCAGGTCTCAACAGTCGTGGGAGGGTGTCATGGGGCAGCCGCTGGAATGGGGTCGTCGGTACTTGATGGTTCGGCCGGACCACTTCCGGATCGACTACGTGATCAACCCCTACATGTCGACCCAGGACCAGCCGGACCCGGCGCTGGCGCTGAAGCAGTGGGAGTCGCTGCGGCAGGCGATCGTGGACGCCGGCGGCGAGGTCGAGGTGCTCGAGCAGCGCGCGGATTCGCCGGACATGGTGTACGCGATGAACCTCGGGCTGGCCACCGCGGACGGGCGCGCGATGCTCTCGCACATGCGGTTCGAGCCGCGCCGGAAGGAGTCGCTGAGCGCCGCCGAGTGGTTCACCGAGCACGGGTTCCGGCTCGACCGGACCGGCGGCGAGGGGGTCGGCCCGCATTTCGAGTCCGGGGACGCGTTCGTGTTCGGTGACAGCCTGGTCGTCGGGTACGGACCGCGGACCGAGGTCGAGGCGCTCAAACAGCTGGCCACCGAGTGGAACATTCGGGTCCGCGGGCTGCGGATCGCGCACGAGGGGATGTACCACCTCGACCTGCCGTTCTGCCCGGTCGACAGCACGCACGCGATGATCTACCCGCCGGCGTTCGACGTCACCAGCCAGGCTGAGCTGTCCGGGATCGTGCCGGAGCCGATCGTGCTCACCGACGAGGAGGCGTTCGCGTTCTGCGGGAACTCGATCGTGGTCGGCGAGACGATCATCATGCCGGCCTGCTCGCCGCGACTGGAGGCGCTCTTCGCCGGCCTCGGGCTGCGCGTGGTCGTCCTGGACCTGTCCGAGTTCCACAAGGGCGGCGGCTCGGCGCGCTGCCTGACCAACCCGCTCGACTTCCCGCTTGCCCCGATCACCACTCCGGGCGGCGAACTCCACCTACCAGCCTGAGCTCCGGCCGGTGCCGGTCCGTCGGGAACACCCTCGGACCGGCAGCCGAGCTACTTGCCGGTCTTCCAGATGATGTCGAGTTTCTCCGGGTCGAAGCCGTAGCCCTGCATCCACTTCAGCGCCTCGGTCCTGCCCCGGTCGCTGTAGACCTCGATCACGATCGAGATCGCCACCGGGTTCTTCGGGTCGGACTTGGACTTGGTGTACGTCGCCTGGAAGCCGGGGCCGATGTACGGGAGCTGGGCGAGGATCGGGTACTTGTTCTGCAGCCGCTGCTGGGTCTCGGCGAAGTTCTTACCGGCCTCTTCCTCGAGCTTCTGCTCCTGCTCGGGGTTCTGCTTCGTCCACTGCCGGCCCTCTTCGCTGTTCGCGTAGAGGTACATCTTGTAGCTCAGCCGGTCGCTGCCCGCGGTGAACTTCTTCGTGTACGTCTCGAAGCCGCGCCGCGAGCCGACCAGGGTGTGCTCGCCTTCCTTGATCTTGACCTCGCCGTTCGCCGGGATCTCGTGACCGTCCAAGGTCAGCGTGAGGTCGTTCGGGATCGATTCGACGGTCAGCGTGGTCTCCGCGGTGCGGTTGAGCAGCGCGGCCCCGCCGATCATCACCAGCAGGACCACCAGCACGACGCCGCCGATCGTGAAGAGTCGCCGGTTCTCGTACAGCATCAGATGCTCCTGTCCATGCTCAGCTGTTCGTCTGCGGCGCGTTCTTCAGCCGGAAGACCCAGAATTGGCCGCCGACGTCGTACAGGTGGGTGGCCTCCGGGACGTGCTGACCCAGCGAACCCGACGCGGAGTCGTAGCCGCCGCCGTCCTTGCCCCACGGTCCGACGTACAGGTAGGTGTGGCCGGGCCCGTTCAGGATGTCACCCGGCTTCATCCCGCCCGGCGGTACGGCGTGCCAGGAGTCGTACTTGCCGGAGTTCATCATGTAGTCGAACTGGACGCCGGTGGACACCTTCGGGAAGTTCGGGTCGGCGCCGCTCATCCGCATCACGGTCGCGACGAACCGCCCGCAGTCGCTGTAGGGCACGTAGCCGTTCGGCCCGTCGTTGTACTGCGCCATCGCCTGGACGAACTCCGGCTTCGCGAGACTGGCGTCCGTACCGTTGTGACCGCCCTCCGGCCAGGCCAGGTTCTTCGCGACCTCGGCAATGTTGCCGCTGCCCGCGCCGCACGCGCCGCCGGTGCTCGCCGCGGCCTCGGTTTCGCCGCCGTCGCCGCCGGACGGCGCGGAGTCCGCGAACTGCTGGTAGACGTGCCGTGCGTTCGCCTTACGCTCGGCGTACCGCGGGTGCGACGGGTTCTCACTGCCGGCGAAGCGCTCGAACTTGTGGCCGAACTGGAAGGCCGCGTCCTCGACCGAGTTCGCCGCCTTCAGCGCGGTGCCCGCGGCGCCTTCCGGCAGCGGACCCTCGCCCCGCAGCTGTTTCAGCAAGAACTCCAACTGGTACCCGAGGGAGGCGATCGTCTCGTCGGAGACACCGTCGTCGCGGGACGGCCGGATCATCTTCCCGGCCGGCGTCCACTGCACGATGCCCCAGCCCAGCGACGAGTTGATGACCTCGCTCGGCATGCTGACGGTGCCCGGGTTCGTCCCCTGCAGCCGCCCGGGCTCCACGCTGGACTCGCTGATCATGTTGCCGACGATGCCTGCGGCCTGCTCCTTGGAGTAGCCGTTCTGGACGAAGAAGTTGAAGGCCTTCTGCTGGTTGTTCGCACCGGAGAGGTTGCCGTCGACGCAGCTGCAGGCGGAGCTCTTCGAGGAGTCGACGACGAACGGGTTTTCGTCCGGCTTGGGGACAATGGACCAGTTGCCGTCGTTCTTCTGGTCGGCCCACATCTCCCAGTGGATGTGCGCGCCGGCGATCCCGATCGGCGCACCCTGCGCGTCGGTGCCCTCGCTTCCGGTGCCCGCGGTGCCGATCTTGTCGCCGCGCTTGACCTCGGCGCCCTGGTTGACCGTGATGGTCTTCAGGAACTTGTACCGGGTCTCGACGCTCTCGAGCCGGATCCGCACCTCGTTGTCCGAGGCCTTCATCACCTTGCCGTCGTGGGAGGCGTACACCGGGTCGTCCTGCTCGACCCGGAAGTCGTAGCCGCGGTGGAACGGGGTCCACTCCGAGTCGATCTGCTGCCGATCGGTCGGGTACCCCATCAGGCTCTCGTTCTCGGCCTCGGCCTGCGCGCACTGCGCCTCGGCCGAGTCCAGGCCGCCCAGCACGCCGAGCAGCATCAGCAGCACGATGCCCAGCGACAGCGACACCAACAAAACGAGTCCGGCGGCGATCCGCAGCAGCTTGCTGGCTTCCACGAAGGCTCCTCGCTCGATCTGGTGCTTCCCGCAGTCCGGGGGAAGGGGCGGTCACTGGGGAAAATGCTGCCTGAAAACCGGGTCATCGTGTCGGGAGTTATCCACAGGCTGGTCCCGGGCGGTGGGGCGGGCGCGACAACGGACCGGGTCTGCACGAGAATCGTTGCCATGTACGAACGGCTGCGGGTGGACCGCTCGACCACGGTGGACCGGGTGGTCGACGCGCTGCGTGCCGCCCTGTTCGCCGGTGACCTGCAGCCGGGGACACCGCTGCGCGAGCAACCGCTCGCCGAGGCGCTCGGGGTGGCCCGGAGTACCGTCCGCGAGGCGATGACCATGCTGGTCACGGAGGGGTTGGCGGTCCGCGAGCCGAACAAGGGGGTCAGCGTCGCGATCCTGCACCCGGCGGCCGTGGCCGACATCTGCCGGGCCCGATTCGTGCTCGAGTCGGCAGGGATCCGCGCCTGGTTCGACGCCGACGAGGCGGCCCGGGAGCGGGTCCGGGAGGCGATGCGGGTGTTCGCCGCGACCGCGAAGGACGGCGCGGACCCGGAGGCGATGACCGAGACCCACCTGGCCATTCACCGCAGTCTGGTCGCACTGACCGGCAGCGAGCGGCTGATCGCCACCGCCGACTCGATCACCGGCGAGGCCCGGCTCGCGCTGGCGCGGGTGGACGCGCTGCGGCAGGACGCGCGCCAGCAGGTCGCGTCCCACCGCAAGCTCATCCGGTTCCTCGAGCGCGGGGAGCTCGACGAGTGCGTCGAGGAGCTCCGCCATCACCTCGCCGGCGCGGAGGAGTCGCTGCTCGAGGCCATCGCGACTCCCCCGGCCTGAGCGTCAGACCAGCCCGTCGGCCGTCACGTCGTACGTCTTCGAACCGACGCGCAGGCCGGTGAGTCGCGCGTCCGGGTCGAGCGCCGCGACCTGCGGATTCGCGGTCACGGTGCCGTCGAGCGCGACCTCGATCCCAAAGATGCCCTCCAGAACCAGGCTGACCCAGGCACCGGACGACGAGCAGGACCAGTCGATCAGGTACGGGAACTGCGGCGGCGACTTCCGCGCACCGCCGGCCATCGGCGGCTCCGCCTCCTCGACGAAGTGCGCCTGACCGCACGGCCCCTGGTTGGCGGTCTTCGCGAGGCCGGGCAGCCAGTCCAGCAGTACGTCGCCACGCCCGAGCGCGAACAGTGCGCGGCCCGCGTCGGCCGGCCACGCCGGGTACGCGCCGTTCCACTGGTGGTCCGGGCGCACACTGAAGGCTGCGTCGGCGTCGTACGGCGACAGCGCGCGCATCCAGGTGGGTGTCTGCAGCTCGCGCTGGAAGAACGCCACCATCTCCTCGCACTGCGTCTCGGACAGGTCGTCCGGGATCGTCGTACCGACGATGTTGAAGTCGTAGCAGTGCCGGACCGGTACGAGCGTGCCGTCCGGCTGCCGGGCGTGCCAGAAGCCCTTGCCCTCGACATACAGCTCGTTGACATGCGCAGCCTGCGTCGATGCCTCCTTGCGGAGCAGCGCGGCGCGGTCGGAGTCACCGGCGCGGTCAGCGAGCTCAGCGGCCACCCGCATGCACCACACGTTCGCGGCGTTGAAGCTGGCCACCTCGTGCACGTAGCTGCTGACGCACTCCAGCAGGTTGTCGATACCGCCGTAGTCGGCCAGCGCATGCTCACCGCGCAGTCCGCGCCACGCGGTCGCCCAGTCGTGCACGTGCTCGCCGACCGGCTTCGCGCCGACCGTGGTGTCGAGAAACGCGTCGTCGCCGGTGAAGCGAACGTAGTCGCGCACCAGCCGGGTCATGGCGAAGTCGTTGACCGAGTACCAGTAGCCGACCGGTCCGCCGGTCAGCCACTCGGTCCCGAAGTGCTTGTGGGTGTCCAGGTCGATCCAGTGCTCGATGTGTTTGCGCATCGGCTCCGGGTCGAGCAGTGCATGGGTGAGCGAGGACAGGCTGTAGTCCCAGATGAACGTGGTCGTCTGCCAGTACCGCGGCATCAACGTGTCGTACGTCCGTCCGAGCACACTCGCCGGGTTGTCCCGGCGGAACCAGATGACGCCGAGCACACCCCACCAGTACAGCTTGCGCAGCGCCTCGTTCGACGTCTCCAGCACCGGTAGCGAACCGCTGAAGCCCTCGCTGGACGGGTCGAACGCGTCGGCGATCGCTACGTCCCACATGCTCTCGGCAACGTCGAGCACCGCGGGTACGTCGGCCACGCAGACGTCGAAGTGCTGCGTCGCCTCCTCCAGCGTCCCGGCTAGCACGTGCACGTACGACAGCCGCGCAGTCCCGTCGGCGCCCAGCTCCACCGATGTCTCGAGCACCGACCTGTCCACAGTGCTCGGGACGTCGAGTCCCTGCACGCTGACGGCCGACGCCGAGTCACCTGTACCGACGACCCGGCCGTCCACCACCCGCAACGTGTTCGGCTCCGACGGGGGCTCCGGGCGCAACCACCCGCTGGGCGAGCGCGTCGCCGTACTGGCGAGCGCGAAGCCTAGCCGCACGGACCGTCCCGGCGTCCCCGACACCTCGAGCTGTACGACGACGGCGGGCCGGCCTGGCGCACAGGCGGTGGTGGTGCGTAGCGAGAGCCCGTCCACGGTGGTGGAGCGCACCACGCAGTCCGGGCGCCACACCACCTCGACCGTTCCGCCGTACGAACGCGCGAGCCGGCCGTCGACGTACAGCTGAGCGGTGATCGTGTCGCCGTGCGAGTACGGCGGGAAGTTGACACTCCGGATCGCCATCACGTCGTGGTCGACCTGCGCCGTTCCGAGGAAGTTCGTCAGCCCGGGCGGGTTGAACATGTCGTCGTAGGTGTGCGTAAGGACGTCGCTGGCCAGGTCGGCGCTGCGCGGAATCATGAGGGGTCGGCCCAATCGGTGTTCGGGAGCAGGGGGTACCAGTCGGGGCGGGCTGGGTCGCGGTCGTAGGGGTACGTGCCGAGTTCGCGGAACAACTCGGCGTACTCGGCGAGCTTGTCGCGGTCGAGCTCGACGCCCAGGCCGGGCGCATCGGGTACGACGATCGCGCCGCCGACGTACGGAAGCTTGCCGCCGGCAATGATGTCGTCGCGCAGGTGGTGGTAGTGCGCGTCCGCGGCGAACGAGAGGTTCGGGACGACGGCGCCGAGGTGCAGCATCGTCGCCAGCTGGATGCCGAGTTCACCGGACGAATGCACCGCGACACCGAGCTGGACCGTCTCGCACACCCCGGCCGCCTTGATGCACGGCCGGATGCCGCCCCAGAACGTGGTGTCGAGCAGGATCACGTCGACGGCCGGATCGCGAACGTTGGCGGCGAGCTGCTCGAAGTTCACCACGACGGTGTTGGTGGCCAGCGGGATCCGGGTCTTCTCGCGGACGCGGCGCATCCCGTTCAGGCCCCAGGTCGGGTCCTCGAGGTAGTCGTTGTCGAGGTCCTCGATCGCGCGCGCGAACCGGATCGCCTCCTCGACACTGAACGCGCCGTTCGGGTCGAACCGGACGCCATGCCCCGGAAAGGCCTCGGCCAGTGCCCGGAAACACTCCCGCTCGTAGTCCGGCGGGAACACGCCGCCCTTCAGCTTGTGGACGCTGAAACCGTGCTGGTCGACCAGCTCGCGGGCGTGCGCGACCAACTGCTCCGCCGTCCGGATCTCGCCGGTGCCGTCGTCGTTCGGATGCCGGAAGAACAGGTAGCTGGCGAACGGCACGCGGTCGCGGACCTTGCCGCCGAGCAGCTCGTGCACCGGTACGCCGAGCTCGCGACCCTGCAGGTCCAGGCAGGCGAACTCGATGGCCGCGAGCAGCTGTGTGCGGTTGTTGTAGAGACTCGCGGTCGGGTTGGCGAGCATCCAGCGCAGCGCTTCGGTCCGGGCCGGGTCGTGACCGACGAGGTACTCCTTCAGACCGGTGACCGCAGCCTCGGCGCTCTGTCCACCACCGCCCATCTCGCCGAGACCGATCAGCCCGTTGTCGGCCTCGACCTCCACGACAGTCCGGACGAAGCGTCCCCAGTGCGCTCCGTTGCTGTGCCGCAGTGGCGCCTCCAACGGCATCGTGACCGTGGTCGCGCGGACGTCGACGATTTTCACTTGGCGTCCTCCGGCAGTACGACGGCCAGCCCGGCGGTGAGCCCGCCGTCGACCTTGACGTCCGCCCCGGTCACGAACGACGCGGCCGGGGACGACAGGAAGTGGATGACGTCGGCAACTTCTGCCGGGGTCGCGACGCGGCCGAGCGGATGCGAGCGGCCCCATTCGGCCACCACGTCGTCGGTCGACCGATCACCGGCGAACTGCGCCGCCGACGTCCGCAGCATCGGGGTGTCCACGGAACCAGGGCAGACCGCGTTGACCCGGATGCCGTCGGCGGCGTGATCGACGGCCATCGCGCGGACCAGACTCAGCAGCGCGCCCTTGCCCATCGAGTACGCCGCGACGCTCTGCTGCGCCGCATACGCCTGGACGGACGCGACCACCACGACACTGCCGCCGCGAGGCAGCTTCGGGACGAACGCCTGGCAAGCGAAGAACACGCCGCCGACGTTGACCGCCATCACCTCGTCGAAGACCTCCGGCGGGGTGTCGACGACGGTGCCGTACCGCTGGATGCCGGCCGCGCAGACCAGCACGTCGACGGCACCGATCTCGTCCGCGGCCGCGGCCAGGGCGGCGCGATCCGAGACGTCCACCTGGCGGCCGATCACGCCGTTGCCGAGCGCCGCCAGCGCGTCGGCGTCCCGGTCGAGGGCGATCACCCGGTCGCCCGCGGCGACGAAGCGTTCGACGGCGCCGCGCCCGATCCCGGCGCCACCGCCGGTCACGACCACTGTGCGGCTACTCATAGACATGTCCTCCGAGAGATCAGAACTGGCCGAGGGCGAGGCCTCGGGAGAAGAAGCGTTGGGCGGCGAGGAAGAGGATCACGGTCGGCAGCGACACCAGCAGGCCGCCCGCCAGCACGGTCGGCAGCGCCGCGCCGCCGTACGTGCTCTGCAGGCCGGTCAGCGCCGGCATGATCGGGCGGACCGACTCCGACTGGCTCAGCGTCAGGCCGAGCAGCAGGTCGTTCCAGACGAAGGTCGCCTGCAGGATGAAGATCGCGGCCAGCGCCGGACCGGCCATCGGGAGGTAGATGCTGCGGAAGATCCGGAACAGTCCGCCGCCGTCGACGACCGCGGCCTCGAACACGCTGCGCGCGATCCCGGTGAAGAAGTTCCGCATCACGAACGCCGAGAACGGCACGCTGATCGCGGTGTAGACAATGATCATCCCGGTCCGGGTGTCGTACAGCCCGGAGTTCGCGTATCCGGAGAACAACGGCATCAGGATCATCTGCAGCGGGAAGATCGTGCCGCCGAAGACGAACACGAACCACAGGAACCCGAAACGCAGCCGCAGGACGACGATCGCGTACCCGGCCGCCGCGCCGACCAGAACCGCCAGCACCGGCGCGATCACGCTGTACATCGTGGTCGCCACCAACGTGTCGCCGAGGGCGGCCTTGCTCCACGCGTCGCCGAAGTTCGTGAACAGCGCGAAGCCACCCGGTTTCCACACGGTCTTCGCGTCGTAGCCGTCGATCGACTTGGACGCGTTGACGATCAGCAGGTAGACGGGCGCGAGCCAGATCACGCCGAGCACGATGAGGACCGCCGTCTTAACCCTGCTCACGTGCGTCTCCCAACTGGTAGCGCAGGTACAGGATCGAGGCCGCGAACGTGACCAGGCTGAGGAACAGCGCGATCGCCGCACCTTGGCCGTAGTCGTTCAGCACGAAGGTCTCCTTGTACATCGACAGCGCGAGCGTCTCCGACGAGGTCCCCGGTCCGCCTTGCGTCATCACCCACACCACGTCGAACGTCTTCAAGCTGCCGACGATCGACAGCCCGATGACCACCGTGGTGATCGGACGGAGCTGCGGCCACAGGTGGTGGCGGAACAGGCTGAAGCCCTCGGCACCGTCGAGCCGGGCCGCCTCCAGCGGCTCGTTCGGGATCGACTGCAGACCGACTACGAACAGCAGCGCGTTCACACCGGCCGCCTGCCACGTGGTCGCCACGATCATCATCAACGTGTTACCGGGACCGGCCTGCAGCCAGCCCGTGTGCTCACCGGGGAGCCCGAAGAACCCGAGCGCCTGGCCCAGTGCGCCGTCCGGCTGCAGGACGAATCCCCAGATGACACCGACGGCAACGCCGGAAATCGCGTACGGCAGCAGGAACGGCAGCCGCAGCCACGTGCCCCACCGGTGGCCGTACGTCAGTACGGCCACCAGCAGGCCGAGTGCCACGGGCAGCGTGACCATGCCGACCACCCACAGCAGCGTGTTGACCAGCGCCCCGACCAGGTCGGGGTCGCTGAACATCGCCTGGTAGTTGGCCAGCCCGGTCCACACCGGTGAGGCCAGGCCGTCGTACTCGGTGAAGCTGACGTACGTCGTCCACAGGAACGGGAGGTACAGGAGCAGCGCGACGACCGCTACCGCGGGCAGTCCGAACAGCGGCGCCGCGCGCGCTCCGGTGCGATCACTCACTTCTGCTTGGCCCAGTACGCGTCCGCCTCGGCCTGGATCTTCTGCAGGCCGGGCATCGGGTCACCCGGCTTGGTCACGAACGCGCCGAACACCTCGAGCGCCTTGTTCGCCACCGGCACCGGCGTCGCCTCGAACCAGCGGTTGATCAGCCGGTACCCGTCGCCGCCGACGTCCTTGTTCAGCTTCGCCAGGCCCGGGTCCTTGACCTCGGCCTTCGGGTTGAACGACAGGTCGCCGCGGGAGTTCGCCCAGGCGGTCTGCGCCTGCGGGGTGAGCCACCACTCGGTCCACTTCTGCACCGTCGACGCGTGGTCGGACGCGGCCGCCGAGCAGACCGGCCCGGTCTCGAAGATCATCGAGGTCTTCGGCAGGTCCGGGTTCACGTTCGGGATCACGAAGAAGTCGTAGTCGGTGCCGGCCTTCATCTTCAGCGTGTTCAGGTTGCCGCTGAACCAGGTGCCGAAGTTGATCATCGCGACGTCGCCGTTCTTCAGCTGCGCCTGCGGCTCGGTCTTCGCGCCCGGGTCACTGAAGTAGCCGGCCTCGATCATCTTCTTCCACTCGTTCATCACCTCGACCACACCGGGATCGGTGTACTTCGCCTTCCCGGTGGCGAGCGCGTCGTACAGGTCCGGGTCCTTGCCGGCCAGCAGGGTCTCGAACCAGACGAACGAGAACAGGATGTTGGTCTGGTAGAACGGCTTCACGCCCGCGGCCTTGACCTTGTCGGCCACCTGCAGCAGCTCGGCCCAGCTGGTCGGGGTCTTGGTGATCCCGGCCTTGGCGAAGACGGACTTGTTGTAGTACATCACCCAGTAGCCGGCGTTCAGCGGGACGCAGTACTGCTTGCCGTCGAAGGTGAAGTACTCCTTGAGCTGCTCCGGTACGTTGCCGTCGGCAATCGCCTTG
The DNA here is from genome assembly GCF_040649595.1 of Kribbella sp. NPDC048915. Taxonomy (NCBI): domain Bacteria; kingdom Bacillati; phylum Actinomycetota; class Actinomycetes; order Propionibacteriales; family Kribbellaceae; genus Kribbella; species Kribbella sp. NPDC048915. Next base: position 120,574 of record NZ_JBEZFT010000007.1, read on the forward strand.
TCCCACTGCTCGGTGGTCTCGGCGACGAGCTTCTGGTCCACCAGATCCTGAAGCTCCTTGCCGGTGTGCCAGCTGAACAGGTCGGCCTTCTCCTTGGTCCGGAACGAGGACCGGATGAACGCGGTGTAGGTGTTCGCGTCGGAATACCCGACCGGCTCCATGCCGACGCCGATATCCTTCTTGCTCGCGGCACCGACCTGGACGAACGCGTCCTTCCAGCCGCCCTTGTCGTTGTAGAACTTGAGCGTGTCGACCGGCTTGTCCTCGCCCTTCTTCGGCGCGGCCGCGCCGCCGCCACCTCCACAGGCGGACAGAGCGAGCGCACCGGCGATCACCAGGGCAGCCAGCGCCTTGCTTCTGTTGCGTTGCATGTCTTGCGTCCTTCCAGCTCAGGGGTGCTGAAGTCTCTGATTGATGACGGCCAGGACGCCGTCCAAGTGTTCGCGGGTGAGGAGTTCGGCGAGGTCGGCGTCGCCGGAGCGAATCGCGTCGAAGATCGCGCGGTGCTCGTCGAGGTCGGCCTGCCGGTCGCCGTGGATGTGCAGGATCTCCAGTTGCTCGCGGACGTTCACGACGGTGACCGACTCGACCACCTCGGCCAGGGTCGCGTTCCCGGACGCGAGGGCCAGTGAGCGATGGAAGTCCATGTTCACCTCGGCCAGCTGCGCGTGGTCGCCGGATGCGATCAGCTCGGCCGCTGTCTCCAGGTCCGTCGCCATCCGCTCCAGCGCTGTCTCGATGCGCGTCTGTGCGGCCAGCGCGGCGACCGGCGGCTCGATCAGGGCGCGCGCCTGCAACAGCTCGACCAGGCGATCCGGAGTCGGCGCGAGCGCGAGCGGGTTCGCCAGGATCAGCCGGCCGACGTTCGGCCCGACGTACACACCGGAGCCGTGCCGCAGCTCGACGGCCCCCGTGGCCTCCAGCCGGCGCAGCGCCTCCCGCACGGTCGGTACGGCGACCTTGAACCGCTCTGCGAGCGACCGCACCGCCTCGAACTGATCACCCGGCGACAGCTTCCGCTCGGCGATCAGCGCGAGCATCGACGTCGCCAGATCGTCCAGCAGACTGCGGCGTACGACGCCGCCGGTCGAGCTCATTCGGCTGCCTCCAAGGTGACCGAGACGAAGCGCGGACGGTAGATGCTCACGTCGTCGTACAGCTCGTCGCTGACCAGGCTGTTGACGTTGTAGCTGACCAGCAGCGACGTGCCGCGGCGCAGGTCGGGGTGCTCGTGGGAGTTGTACGTGATGATGTTTCCGCCCGTCTCCGGCGTCTGGTACAGCTCGACCGGGTTCACCCACGGACCGGTCGGCGAGCAGGAGAAGTACCCGAGGACGCGCTTGCTGAACAGCTCGTTGGTGTCGTGCGTGACGAGCAGGTAGCCGTCCTTCCAGCGCGTGACGCTGTGCTCGTTGGCCACGCCCTGCAGCGTCCGCACCGACGCGGACTCGTCCGGCGACCAGCCCGAGCCGGTCCAGTACTCCCACGGCTTCGCGGTCAGGTCGTCCCCGCGGACGCGTGCCACGTGCTGGTACTTCGCGGCGCCCAGGTCTTCGACGCCGTACACGTAGGTGTAACCGCCGTCGCGCTGCAGCCAGCCGGACCACTGCACACCTCCACCGGACGGCAGCGGCGTGAGGCTCTTCAGCTTCAGCGAGGTGCTGTCGAACCGCGCGAGGTAGTTGCTCGCCCAGCGCCAGTCCCACTGACCCGATCCGGTCTTCTCGAAGCGCAGCGCGACCACGTCGAGGTTGCGGCCGGCGTTGCTGGTCTGGGCGGCACCGAACCAGTACCAGCCGTTCGACGGCGGCGGTACGAGCGCGGTCGGGTTGCTCGGCGTACCGCCGGTGACTGTGGTCAGCTTGTCGCCCTTCTGGACAACGAACGAGTTGTTGAGGAACGGCGCGGTGGTCGGACGGCTGCCGTCCGGGTTCACCGGGCCGAGGAACGTGTCGGAGAAGACCCACGCGGTGCGGCCGCCGCGCAGCGGCACCGAGTACGTGCTGTCGGCGCCCGTCCAGCCCCTCCCGGTGTCGGAGTAGGCGTTCAACAGGCTCTCGGGCGCGGCATGCGGGGTCGCCGTCGCGGTCCAGGTCTTCTGGACGGCGCTGCAGGTGGACGGCTGCGGCGCCGCCGTGGCGGAGACAGCGGAGGCAGCGGAGGCAGCGGGGACAGCAAGGCCTGCTGCCGTGAGCGACAACGCGACGACTGCTACCAATGGGCGGGACATGAAAATGATCAGATCACTTGGTCATTTCCGTGTCAAGAGTCAGGGATCTCTCCGGGTGCGTCCCGGGACGGAGTGCTACCGCGCGGGTGGGAGGATCGACCGCATGAAGAACTTGATCATCAGGTTGCTGGCCAACGCGGTCGCGCTGGCGGTGGCGAGCTGGCTCGTCTCCGGCATCACGCTCGAGGGAGCGACCACCGGCAAGCGGGTGCTCACGCTGCTGATCGTGGCCGCGATCTTCGGCCTCGTGAACGCGATCGTGAAGCCGGTGGTGAAGCTGGTGTCGCTGCCGTTCCTGATCCTCACGCTCGGCCTGCTGACCTTCGTGATCAATGCCTGCATGCTGCTGCTGACCTCATGGATCACCGGCAAGCTCGACGTCCAGTTCCACGTCGACGGCTTCTGGGCGGCGCTGCTCGGCGCGCTGATCATCAGCGTCGTCGGCATGATCCTCAACGCGGTGCTGCCGGAGAAGGCCGAGATCCGCTAGTGGTCCGCTGATGCACGTCGAGATCGTCTGCACCGGGAACATCTGCCGCTCACCGATGGCCGAAGTCGTGCTGCGCGCCAAACTCGCCGGAGCCGGCGTCGACGGCGTCGAGGTGACGAGCTCGGGTACCGACGGTTGGCACGTCGGCGACCGGATGGACCCGCGGGCCGCGGCCGCGCTCCGGCGCCGTGGGTACGACGGCGGCGCGCACCGCGCCCGTCAGTACGACCGATCGGCTGCGCCCGACCTGGTGCTGGCGATGGATTCCGGGCACCGCGAGACGCTCGGACGGTACGGCGTCCCGGCGCAGCTGTTCGCGAGTAACGACGTACCGGATCCGTACTACGGCGAGGACGACGGCTTCGACGAGGTCCTCGCGCAGATCGAGAAGGCGGCCGACACCTGGGTCGACCGCCTCCGAACGGCCGGCTGAACCACCGGCCGAAGCAAGATCGGCCCTGACCGAAGCAAGCTCAGCTCTGGCCGATGCGGGTCTTCAGCTCGACGAACCAGTCGACGGTCGGGTCGAACTCCTTGCCGCCGGCGATCCGCGGGAACTCGATCGCGCGCAACTCGTCACCACGCTCCTCGTCGTGGCCGACTACGCCGGCCTCACCGCGCAGCGCGGCGTCGACGGCGTAGTCGGTGCACTCCTTGATCAGCGCGAGGTCGCGGTCGTTGGCCGCGGCGGAGCGGCTGAAGTACCCGCTCTTCTGCACCATCGTCTTCTCCGCGCCGATCCGCTCGGCGAACTGCTTGGCGAACCAGGCGCCCGGGTTGATGGTGTCCAGCTTGACGTGACCGAACGGGTCCCGGCCGACCTCCTCGCCGCGCGCCTCCATCTCGGCCACGATCGACGGCACCCCGGCACCCTCGGACAGGAAGATGTTGACGCAACCCTCGTCGTCCATCACCTTGCGCAGCCGCTCGGCCTCGGCGTCCAGGTCGATCGTTGCCTCCGGCACGTACACCGCGTGGATGTCCCAGCCGCCCTTGGTCAGGCCGATGCCCGGGTTCCACTCCTGCTCGTCGACCCACTGCTGGTAGGCCTGTGCCGTTGCCGCGGTCAACCATCCGCAGTTGCGGCCCATCACCTCGTGGACGATCAGCATCCGCGGGTTCGAGCTGTGCTCGGCGATGATGTTGCGGGCGAACAGCGCGCCCTGCTCGGCCGCCGTCCAGGCGCCCAGGCTCTGCCGGATCGGGACCACGTCGTTGTCGATGGTCTTCGGCAGACCGACCACGGTCAGGTCGTAGTCGTGCTCCTGCAGGTACGCCGCGAGGTCGGCGGCGGTGGTGTTGGTGTCGTCACCGCCGATCGTGTGCAGGACGTCGACACCGTCTGCGACCAGGCGCTCGGCGGCGACCTGTAGCGCGTTCTGCCCGTCCTGGATCAGGCCGCGCTTGACCAGGTCGGCGGTGTTGGTCAGCTTGACCCGGCTGTTGCCGATCGGGCTGCCGCCGAACTTGTGCAGCAGCGCGGCCTTCTCCCGGACCTCCGCAGTGATCTCGACGAAGCGGCCGCTGAGCAGACCGTGGTACCCGTTCAGGTAGGCGATGATCTCGACGTCGGGCGCCACGGCGGTGTAGCGCTCGATCAGCCCACCGACGGCGGACGACAGACAGGGCGCGAGCCCGCCGGCGGTGAGCAGGGCAACTCTGCGGACAGACTTGTCGGCAGCCATGGATCGGGTCCTTCCGGGAACGTCACTGAAGTCGCCACCAGACTAGTGATGCAGACCACTCCCGGCGGTGGTTGGGGTTCACCCTGCGGACAACGGCACGCTGCGCGGCGGAATCGGCGTGGAGACGATGAACGAGCTCGTGGTCTGGCCGTGCGGCAGGAACTGGTCCAGCACTCCTTCGAGCGCGGCGATCTCGGCGACCTGGACCCGGATCAGGAAGCAGTCCTCGCCAGAGATCCGATGGCACTCGACGACCTCGGGAACCCGCTCGGCGAGGTCGATGATCTTCGGGATCTGGTTCGGGCCGGGGCGCAGCCGGACCCAGGCCGCGACCGGCCGGCCGAGCGCGCCCGGATCGAGGTCCAGCCGGTACCCGCGGATCACGCCGGACTCCTCCAGCCGGGCGACCCGCTCGCGCACCGTCGGCGTCGAGACACCGAGCCGCCGGGCGAGCTCGGTGGTCCGCAGCCGGGGATCGGCGGTCAACTCCTGCAGGATTCGAGTATTGAGCTCATCCAGCAATTGACTTCTCGTTTCGGTAAGCACGACCGCCTCCTGGGCTCCGAATCGCCATGGCTGGCACCGTATTTTATTTCTACTGTAATGAGTGTGACTACTGCTACCGAAGCTCCTGCACGGATCGGCCTGGCGGCGGGCGCCGCGGCCGTCACGGTCGTCCTCTGGGCGTCGTCGTTCGTCGCCATCCGGCATCTCGGCAGCCAGATCTCCGCCGGTCCGCTCTCGCTCGCGCGGCTCGGCCTGGGCAGCGTCTTCCTCGGCGCGCTGCTGCTCAGGCGGCGGCAGCACCCCGTCGTACGGCGCTGGCCGGCCGGACGCGACTGGTTGCCGCTGATCGCCTGCGGCGTGCTGTGGTTCGGCGTGTACAACCTGGCCCTCAACGAGGCCGAGCGCCGGCTCGACGCCGGTACGGCGGCGATGCTCGTCCACATCGCTCCGCTGCTGATCGCCGTCCTCGCCGGGATCGGGCTGGGCGAGGGATTCCCCCGGCAGTTGGTGATTGGCGGTCTCGTCGCCTTCGCGGGCATCGTCGTGATCGGTACGTCGACCTCCAGCGGTCGCGCCGAGACCTGGGGCGTGGTGTTGTGCGTGATCGCAGCGATTTCGTATGCCGTCGGCGTGGTGACGCAAAAGCCGCTCCTCAGTCGGCTGCCCGCCGCGGAGGTCACCTGGCTCGCCTGCACGATCGGTGCGGTCGTCTGCCTCCCCTACGCACCCACGCTGGTCGACGAACTGCAGTTGGCCGACGCGTCGACGGTCTGGTGGGTCGTGTACCTGGCCGCGTTCCCGACCGCCCTCGGCTTCACCACGTGGGCTTTCGCGCTCCGCCGTACCAGCGCGGGCCGCATGGGCATCACCGTGTACGCCGTACCGGTCGTAGCCGTCCTCCTGGCCTGGCTGGCGCTCGGCGAAACCCCCACCCCACTCGCCTTCGCCGGCGGAGCACTCTGCCTCGCCGGCGTCGCCATCTCGAGGAGAACCACCTGAAGTTCGGTGTCGTTGTCCCGCTACAGCGCTTCGCGGAGGAGGTTGTTGCCCAGTTCGCGTAGGTGCTGGTGGATGCCGTCGTACGCCGTGACTGGTGGCAGGAGGCGTTTCGGGAGCTTGGTGACCACGCTGTAGTTGGCGTCGACCACGTTGGCCAGCGGGACCTCGCTGACCTGGCTGAGCAGTTGGTACGCGTCCAGCTTGTCGAGCCCGTACAGGTCGCCCAGCCAGCGCACCGTGTCGACCTGACCGGCCCGCCACGCGTCCTCGAGTGGCCGGGCCGACCCGATCACCGAGAGGTACTCGTCACTCTCCAGTCGTGGCCAGACCGGTCCGGGCGTCTTGACCAAGTCGACGATCAGGACGACGTTCATCGCGCCCTCGACGGCCGTACCGCAGGATTCGCCCTCACCCTGCCGGTAGTGCCCGTCACCGACCGAGAACAGTGCGCCTTCGACGTTCACGTTCAGGAAGCAGGTGGTGCCGGCGCGCATCTCCGGAGTGTCCATGTTGCCGCCGAACGTGTCCGGCACCAGCGCCGAGCGCACCTCGCCGGCGGCCGGCGCCACACCGACCGTCCCGAGCATCGGCTCCAGCGGCAGCGCAACCTCCAGTTCACTGCCCTGCGCCTGGAAGCCGACCGTCTTCCGGTCGCTGTCCACCTCGTAGATCCAGGTGCGCTCCGGCAGCGGGTCCTGCAGCGTGGCGGTCCGGTCCGTGCTGGTCAGCCCGCCGAAGAACGGGATGGTCGCCGACGCGCCCCACGTCCGCGCCGGGGTCAGCTCGACGAAATGCAGCGCCAGCGTGTCGCCCGGCTCGGCGCCCTCGACGTAGAACGGCCCCGTCTGCGGGTTGACGAACGGCATCGTCAGCGAGGCACTGGCGAGGTCCGCCGTACTGCGGATGCTGCCGGCGAAGGCGTCCTCGGTCCACAGCCGCAGGGCGGTACCGGGGCGGACCCGGCGAACCGGCGGCGCGCCGCCGAAGGTCCAGGCGAAGTCGGAGGGCTCAGGGGTGAATTCGACGATGTCCACGTCTGGCAACCTTGGGGTGAGGATCAGCGGGTTCTCAGCCGATTCTCACAGAAGCGGCCTACTCTCGCGGTGAGCGGGATTTCGAGCGAAGCGGGGCAGACGACATGCGGGTACTGGTGGTGGACGACGACCGGGCGGTCCGGGACTCGCTGCGCCGTTCGCTGGAGTTCAACGATTTCGAGGTGGTGACCGCGACCGACGGCGCCGAGGCGCTCGCGGTGATCGGCAACGTGGAGCCGGACGTCGTGGTGATGGACGTGATGATGCCGCGTCTCGACGGGCTGGAGGCCACCAAGGCCTTGCGGGCCGCGGGCAACAATGTGCCGATCCTGGTGCTGACCGCGCGGGACGCGGTCGCGGACCGGGTGGACGGCCTGGACGCCGGCGGCGACGACTACCTGACCAAGCCGTTCGCGCTGGAGGAGCTGTTGGCCCGGCTGCGCGCACTGCTGCGCCGCAGCACCACCCCCGGCGAGGGCGGGCAGCGCGGCGAGGTGCTGCAGTACGCCGACCTCGTGGTCGACGTGGACGCACACGAGGTGCACCGCGGCGACGTACCGATCCAGCTGACCCGTACCGAGTTCTCCCTGCTCGAGCTGCTGATCCGCAATCCACGCCGGGTGCTGGAGCGCGCGGTGATCCTGGATGCGGTCTGGGGCTACGACTTCCCGACCACGGCGAACTCGCTCGAGGTCTACATCGGCTACCTGCGCCGCAAGACCGAGGTGAACGGTCTGCCGCGCCTGATCCACACCGTCCGCGGCATCGGCTACGTGCTGAGGGACACCCCGCCGTGAGCCAGCAGCCCGACGGCTTCCCGTCGTACGCCGGCCAGCCGCAACAGCGCGAGCCTCAGCATCAGCCCCTGCAACAGCAGCCGCACCAGCAGCAGCCGTCGCAGTCGCCGGAAGGCATGCAGCAAGGCTCCGCGCAGTCGCATCCTGGTGGCAACGGGAGTCGCGTCGCTGCGACGGCCGCCCGGACACAGACCTGGTGGGCCGAGACCCTCCACAAGCTGACCCTGCACGCCCGCGTGACACTGCTCGCGGCAGTAGCGGTCGGCCTCGCCGTGGCGATCGTCAGCGTCGCGGCGTACGTCACCGTGCGCCAGCAGATGTACCAGAACCTGGACGACAGCCTGATCCAGCGTGCTGGGCAGGCGTCGCAGAAGGGCGTCCTGACCAACCTCGAGAACCTGCAGAACGCCTCCGCCGACGCGCTCGGCCTGAGTGACATCCGGGTGGGCGTGCTGGGCGCGGACGGCCAGCAGTTCGGCGCCCGGAACAGCCCGCTGCCACCGATGGGCGAGCAGGAGCTGGAGATCGCCAGGAGCCAGGGCAACGAGGTCAGCCTGCGCACCGTCGGCGTCCGCAACGGCGGATCGCACTTCCGCGTGGTCGCCGTCTCGACGCAGTACTGTCCGGTCAACGCTCCCTGCAACGAGATCAAGGACCTCTTCCAGCCCGGGGCGCTGGTCGTCGCACAGTCGCTGGGGTCGATCGACCAGACACTGCACAACCTCGGCGTCGTGCTGTGGGCGTTCGGACTGATCGGCGTCATCGGCGCCGCGCTCGCGGGTAACGCGGTGGCGCGGTCCGGTCTGCGGCCCTTGGCCCGGCTGACAGGAGCGGCCGAGCACGTCGCCCGGACCGAGGACCTGAAGCCGATCCCGGTGACCGGGCGGGACGAGATCTCCCGGCTGGCGATGGCGTTCAACGCGATGCTCGGCGCGCTCGCGCAGTCCCGCGACCGGCAGCGCCGGCTCGTCGGCGACGCGGGGCACGAGCTGCGCACGCCGCTGACCAGTGTGCGGACGAACCTCGATCTGCTCGCCCAGGCGGACAAGCGCGGCGGGCTGAAGCCCGAGGACCGGCAGCAGCTGCTGGACGACGTCCGCGCGCAGATGGACGAGCTGACCACGCTGATCGGTGACCTCACCGAGCTGGCCCGGGACACACCTGAGGTGCGCAACGCCGAGCTGATCGAGCTGTCGAACGTGGTCGAGGACGCCGTCATCAAGGTACGGCGGCGCGCGCCCGGACTGGAGTGGGACGTACAACTCACGCCGTTCCCGGTGTGGGGCGACGAGCGACTGCTCGGGCGCGCGGTGACGAACCTGCTCGACAACGCGGCGAAGTACAGCGTGCCGGAAGGCGCGGAGCCCGGCAGCGACGGCGAGCCCGTCGGACGCGTCTGGGTCCGGCTGGTGGACGGCGTACTCACGGTGACCGACTCCGGGCCGGGAATCGCCGAGGCGGACCTGCCGCATGTGTTCGACCGGTTCTACCGCTCCAGCGAGGCCCGCAGCCGTCCCGGGTCCGGTCTGGGCCTGGCGATCGTGAAGCACGCGGCAGAGCAGCACGGCGGCATGGTGTACGCACGGAACGCGCCGGGCGCGGGCGCGCAGTTCACCCTGTGGCTGCCGCACGCGGCGACCCAGACCCGCTGACCAACCCGTCGCGAGCAGAACCGGTTGCGAGCAGAGCCCTTTACGCGCACCTCTCCTGCACGTGAAGGGCTGCTGCACGTTGGGCGCTGCACGTTGTGAGCTGCTGCACCTGGTGGGCTGCTGTGAAGTGCTGTCGATCTTCAGCGGATCTTCATGGAGTTCTTCGGTCACTCCGAGGTGATCTTCAGGGCGTTCTCAGGTCCGGCCGACACAGTATTGCCATGACCGAGAACCAGCCGCAGCAGCCGAAGAACCAGCCCGGCCAGAGCTCTCAGGGACCGCAGGGGCCGGAGCGGACGCAGCAGCTGCCGATGTACGGGCAGCATCAGCAGCAGTTCGCGTCTCAGGGCGGACAGCCGCGGATGGACTCGGGGCCGCAGGGGCAGCGGCCGGGACAGTACTCCGCAGGTGGGAGTGGCTATCCACAGTTCGGCGCACCGGGGCCGCATCAGGGGGCGACTCCGGGCCCGAACTGGCCCATCGGACCACAGCCGGCCGCCGAGCCGAAGCCGAAGCCCCGGGCCGGACTGGCCGTGGTCGCGCTGACCGCACTGCTGGTCGGCACCGCGGGCGGTGTCGGCGGCGCAGCGGTCTACTCGGCGACCGCGGACCACACCGCGAACACCCCGTCGGTGACCGCACCGCTGAACGGCAACCAGGCGGCGCCGGCGTCCGCACCCGACGGCTCGGTGCAGAGCGCCGCGTCGAAGGTGCTGCCGAGCGTGGTGAAGATCGCGGTCACCACTCAGCGGGGCGGCGCGACCGGGTCCGGCATCGTGATCAGCAAGGACGGTCTGATCGTCACGAACAACCACGTGGTCGCCGGCGGCGGACCGGGCGCGAACATCACGGTCACGCTGAACGACGGCCGCACAGTGAAGGCCACGGTCAAGGGCACCGACCCGCTGACCGACCTGGCCGTGATCGATGCGGACGCGGACGACCTGACCCCGGCCACCCTCGGCGAGAGCGGCAAGCTCCAGGTCGGGCAGGGCGTGGTCGCGATCGGTTCGCCGTTCGGGCTCGACGCCACCGTGACCAGCGGGATCGTCTCGGCGCTGAACCGTCCGGTCACGGGCGGCGACGACGATCCGGACAGTACGACGGTTTTCCCAGCAATCCAGACGGACGCCGCGATCAATCCGGGCAACTCCGGCGGCGCCCTGATCGACCTCGCCGGCCAGGTGGTCGGTATCAACAGCGCGATCAAGACCGCCGGCGGATCGGGACAATCCGAGGGCGGAAACATCGGCCTGGGGTTCGCGATCCCGATCGACCAGGCCAAGCCGATCATCGACGAGCTGGTGGCCAAGGGCAAGGCCACGCATGCGCGGCTCGGTGTGACGGTCGGTGACGCGCAGTCGTCCGACGGGCTCACGAGTGGAGCACGCCTCGGCGAGGTGACGCCTGGCGGTGCGGCGGATAAGGCCGGTCTGCAAGCGGGTGATGTGGTGACCGCTGTAGACGGCAAGGCGATCGCGTCAGGGGACGCGTTGGTCGCCGCGGTCCGTTCGCACCGCCCGGGCGATCAGGTGAAGCTCACGATCGTCCGCGGCGGCAAGACCCAAGCCGTCACCGCCACCCTCGGCTCCGACAACGGGAACCCGACAGGCTGACCGAACGTCTCACCAAGACCGGACTGCGCCGCCCACCGAGCGGCGCAGTCCCTTTTTCTCGCGCTGGGCTTCTGTTGCGCTGCGGGTTTTATTGCGCTGCGGTGCGAGTCGGGATTGGTTACGGTCGCCGGCATGACATTGACGAGGGAGAGACCTCCGTACGTCGCCGACGAGCGCACGTTGCTGGTGGGGTGGCTGGATCAGCAGCGCGCGCTGGTGCGCTGGAAGCTGGAGGGACTGGCCGCGGACGACGCGTACCGTGCGGTGCTGCCGAAGTCGCCGTTGATGACGCCGGCCGGGCTGGTGTCGCACATGCGCTGGACCGAGCATTGCTGGTTCAACGTGCTGTTCCTGGGCGAGTCGTACGCGGGCAATCCGCAGTTCCAGGAGGAGCCCGAGGACGCCGACATGCGGATCGAGGGCGTCCCGCTCAGGCAACTGCTGGACGAGTACGAGGCGCAGTGCGCGCGGTCGAACGAGATCATCGCGGCGCACTCGCTGGACGCCACCGGGACACAGCCGGATTTCCGGGCCGCGCAGGCTACGCTGCGGTGGATGGTGCTGCACATGATCGAGGAAACCGCGCGTCACGTCGGCCACCTGGACGCGATGCGGGAACTGCTCGACGGCGGCACCGGGTATTACTAGACCTTGTGGAGATCCATCGCGCGGACGACCGGTTCCGGACGACGAGTGACTGGCTGGAGTCGCGGCACTCGTTCTCGTTCGGGCCGCACTACGACCCGGCGAACGTCGGGTTCGGCTTCCTGGTCGCGCACAACGACGAGACGGTTGCCCCCGGCACCGGCTTCGGGACGCATCCGCACCAGGACCTGGAGATCGTCACCTGGGTACTGCGGGGCGCGCTGGCGCACCGCGACTCGCAAGGCAACAGCGGGACGGTGCACCCGGGACTCGCCCAGCGGATGAGCGCCGGCTCCGGGATCCAGCACTCGGAGTGGAACGACGGCCCCGAGCCGGTGCACTACGTGCAGATGTGGGTCCGGCCGGATCGGTTCGACCTGCCCGCGTCGTACCAGCAGGCGGAGCTCGACCTGACCACCGGCGAGCTGATCCCGGTGGCCTCCGGCCTCGCCGAGCACGCGTCCTCGACCGCGATCCACCTCAATCAGCCGGGCGCCGGGATGTCCGTCGCGCGCCTGGCTCCGGGCGGTACGATCACCCTGCCCACAGCGCCGTACCTGCATCTGTTCGTCGCCACCGGTACGGCGATCTTCGAAGCCGCGGGCGATCTCGGTACGGGAGACGCCGTACGCCTCACCAACTCCGACGGCCAACGCATCACCGCAGGTCCCACGGGAGCCGAACTCCTGATCTGGGAGATGCACCGGTCAGGCTGAGCCAGTCCGCGACCTGCGGAAATGGCGCGCCCACGACCGGGCCACCAGGACTTCGTTGGCCGCCACCACTGATCGGGGTCGGACGGCGAGCCTCCGACGCGGGCCGGATCGGCGATGACGTCGTCGCGCCGGACGCCGGGGAGCACGTGGTACCGGATCGAGTCGAGTTCGGCGACGAGCGCCAACGGCCACCAGAGCGCACGCACGTACTCGGTCGCCTGGCCGGGTCCGTCCCAGTCGTAACAACCGCGGTAGACGCCTGACTCGTCAGCGGCGAACCAGAGCTTCGACACGAACCCCGGGAAACCGGCGAACAGGGGCGTGTTCAGCCAACTCTCGGCCCGGAACAACCGGTGCTGCCACGCTGCCCTGACGCCGCGCAGACGGAACTCGACGATCAGCACACACGGGTCGGTTCGACCCGATCTACGAGCCGATTTCGCATGAGGCACCCGCGGCTCCAGCACCACCCGCGGCTCCAGCACCACCCGCGGCTTCAGCACCGTCTCGCGGTAGACCCGCGCCGTCGACCCGTCGGCGAATCGCACCCGCAGACCGACCAGATCCCGCGGAAGCCGCAGGCGACCACGCGCAAGGTGTACGACGGTACGCACCGCGCACGCCGCCAATCGCGGCAGCGCAACCCGGGCCGGAAGTTGAACGACCTGTCCGCTCACCCCCTCACCATCGCCCCGACGCGCGCTGCGGACAACGACGGAACGTCCCGCTGTGCCGGGGACCTTCGCCCTAAGGATTGGCGGGGATGCCCTGGTCCTTTGGTTCAGGTCCTTTGGTTCAGGTCCCTTGGTTCAGGTCCCTTGGTTGGGTTCCCTTGGCTCGGGTTCCCTTGGTCTGGACCTTTGGTTCAGGCTGTTGTCTCGGTCCTTCTGTTCAGTCCTTCTGTTCGCTCATCGTCCAGACGTGGCGCAGCGACTGGCCGGCGACGCCTTCGGGGTTCTGGGCGAATCCTTCGACGAACTGGCTCATGTGCTGCTGCCAGCGCTGGTCGACCGGGTCTTCCTTCAGGCGCGCCACGGCAGCCGCAAAGTCGTCGGACTCGACCAGATGGAACAGATCACGGCCGCTGCGCCAGATCGACCAGTCGTCGATCCCGGCGGCACGCATCACGGTGATCAGTTCCGGCCACACTCGGGCGTGCTCGAGCTCGTAGGCCTCTTCAGTTCCAGGGATCAGGCGGCTGTGCAGCGCAAGGCGGGTCACAAAGCAGCAGAGTACGCTCGCCCCCACCCCCCGTGGAACGCAGTTCCACAATCCGGCCAACCCAATTCACCCAACGACTTGCCCCCGATTCTCCAACCCACTCACCCCACCAGCACCCCCGGTTTCAACACACACCGCCGCACAGCCACCTGCCACTTCCCGCCCCCACCCCCGCCCCACGCCACCGCACACCGCCCACCCGCACCCACGACCACCTGCCCACGCCAACGAGCACCTGTCCACCACCCACCAGGACCTGTCCACGCCCACCAGGACCTGTCCACGCCCACCAGGACCGCCCCGGCGACGGGCCGCGCCAGCACCCCAAGCTGGGGGTTTGAACAGCTACCAGTGCGTGGAGACCCGTTATTACCTGTGCCACCCCACCGGACCTTGTCCACGCCCACCGGAACCGCCCAGGCCAGCGTGCAGCGCCAGCGCCAGAAACCGTGGGCGTGAACAGGTACCGGTGCGCGAGGACCGGTTATTTCCTGTGCCACCCCACCAGAACCCGTCCACACCCACCAAGAACTGTTCACGCCAACCGCACCCTGTACACCCCACGGGCCCAGCCCACACCCACGGGCCCAGCCCACACCCACGACCACCTGTCCACACCCACGAGCACCGGTCCACACCCACGAGCACCTGTGGGGTTGACCCGTTTCGACGGACAGGGTTGGTGTGAGGTCGGTTCACGCTACCTGTTCGATGGTGATGGTGTGGGTTGATTCGTAGGTGGCGGGGCTGAGGTAGCCGAGGGTGGAGTGGCGGCGGCGGGTGTTGTACCAGCCTTCGATGTAGTCGAAGATCGCGCTGGTCGCGGCCTTGCGGGTCGGCCAGGTACGGCGGTGGATGAGCTCGGTCTTCACGGTGGCGAAGAACGACTCGGCGACCGCGTTGTCCCAGCACTGGCCCTTGCGTCCGACCGACAACGACACGCCGAGATCCCGTGCCAGGCTGGCGTACTGGGTGGAGGTGTATTGGCAGCCTCTGTCGGAGTGAAAGACGACACCCGGCGCGGGACGGCGCCGGTTGACCGCATCGGCGAGAGCGTCGGCGACGAGGTCGGTGCGCAGGTGGTCGGCGACGGCCCAGCCGACCACGCGGCGGGATGCGAGGTCAATGACGGTGGCCAGGTAGAGCCAGCCCTCCCAGGTGTGGATGTAGGTGATGTCGCCACACCAGCGGCGGTCCAGCTGACCGGGCCGGCCAGGATCGATGCCGAAGTCGCGGCCGATCAGGTCCGGGCGGTGCGCGGCGTCCGGGTCAGCGATTGTGGTCTTCTTCCATCGTCTGGGTACGTGCCCGTGGCGGTCGGCGGCTCGCATCAGCCGGGCCACGCGTTTGCGAGAGCACCGCTCACCCTGAGCTCGGAGCTCATGGTGCACCCGCGGGGAGCCGTAGGTCTTGGTGGACTCGTCGTGGATCTCGACGATCTTCGCGGTCAGCTCGGCGTCACGCTGCTCACGCAACGACGGTCCACTGGCGCGGTCGGCGTAGTAGGCGGAACGGGAGACCTTCAGCAACTCACACGCTCGCTTCACGTTGTGGTTGCCCTGCTTCTCCGCCTCGATGAACGGGTAACACCTGGTCGCCCTGGTCACCGGGTCTCCTTCGCGAAGAAAGCCGTGGCCCGCTTGAGGATCTCGACATCCTCACGGAGCCGGCGGTTCTCCCGCCGCAGCTGCGCGAGCTCGTCCTTCTCGCTCGTGGTCAGTCCGCCGTCACCGGTGCCGGCGTCACGCTCGGCCTGCTTCAGCCACTCCCGCACCGCGGTCTCGGTCAGATCGAAATCCTTCGCGACCTGACCCACCGAGCGGTCGCCCCGCCGGCACAGCTCGACGATCTCGGCCTTGAACTCAGCAGTGAACGAACGACGAGGCCGCGGCTTCTTCTTGCCCATGGACTCCATGATGAACATCCTTCCGGAGCACAAGCTCCTGATCTCGGATGTCCGTCAAAACGGGTCAGGCCCAGAGGTGAACCGGGCGGCGTTCACGGACAAGACAGTGGCGTTGGCTGAGAAGGTGTGTGACACCGCGGCCAAGATTCACGGGTTGCGCCGGATCAGAAAGACCGAGCCCCAGGTCAGCAAGAACCCCCGCGGCACCCGAGCCCGCCGGGGTCTAGTGCGGCCGATGGCCGCGGTGATCCCGGAGGATGAGCTGCTTCCCGACGTCAACACGGTCGACCACGTCGCCGCAGCAGCCGAGGCGTACTGGGAGGTCGCCGGCAGCTTCGTGGTGAACCCGTGGAAAGACGGCCGCACCTCCTTGAACATCACCCTGATGTACGCCGGCGGCTGGTCACTTCTTGAGACCGTCATGGTGAACTACACACAGCCGGGAGCGGCCCCGACCGCGGTGAGCGCGGCCCGGATGCTCCTCGAGGAGGCTGCACGGGCCACCTGGCGGTACTCAGTAGCACCTGACAAGGCCGAGGCCAGGTTCGTCCAGTACTTCGACGAGTACCGTGCGATGCGCCGGAACACCATCAACACCCTCACCGGCAGCGGGATTTCCAGGAAGACCGCCGAGCAGATCTTCGCCATGCCCGCCAACGTTCGCCTGACCAAGCCGCTGGACCAGGTGACCAAGGGCAGGGAGCCGCTGCCCACGATCACCAGCATGCTTCGAGACCTCGGCAAGCCCTATCCCGAGCCCGGCTGGCTCGAGCTCGCCTACACGCTGCTAAGCCAGATGACACACAGCACGCCGGTCGCCTACCTGCACACCCTGCGAGCCGGAAACCCTTGGACCAACGACCTGAGCCCCGAGATGCTGGCCCTCACGTTGGACGTGGCGTGCCTGGGCAGCGCTCGGTTGATCGGGTTGGGAGCCTGGCTGCTCAGCGACCTGAGCGAGGAATCCAAGGAGTATCGGAACCGGCTCGCTCGAGCGGCCGCGGACGTACACAATGCTGCGCGCAGCGTGCACTTCCTCGACTGACCCACACAACGAGTCTGCTCCGTCGCGCTGAGGTCAGGACACCTTCCCGACGAACGCAACGGCGGCCTTCTTGGCTTGCTCTCGCATCACCAGCGAGAGCGCGTTTGCTCCCGCCCAGGCAAGTTTCATCTCTATCTGGACCGTTCCGTCAGCCTGAGTCTCCGGAGGGTTGCCCTGCTGCTCGATGTCCCTCAGTCGGCGCTCATCGGGACCAGAATCGCGAGGTCCTGGAACGCGTTGACCATCCTGGCCAGCGCGTCTTCCAGGAGAGGGAGGTTCACGTGGGTATTTGCACCGGCCCACGGATCGACAATGCGATCGAGGGATGCGTGGCCCGGCCCACTTGTTGCGCAGATCGCGGGCACGCGTGATCCCAGCCGGCGTCCCCCGAAGCTCTGCGCGGAACGGGACTACCGCCAGATGGCGCGTTTCGGATCCCAGTCGAGATCGGCGGCATCGAAACGCAGTGGTTGCTCGGCGAACCTGAGCACACCGTCGAGGACTTCGGCGAACTGCTCGGGCAGGTGTTGCGAGGTGTTGCGTCGGCGCCACCCCGCCCATCTGGTCTGAGCGAACGCCGCATATCCGTCCAAGACGTCTGACAAGGGAGCGAGGGTCGCGCCGCGGCCGCGGGCGACCACCTGAATTGCACGTTGCAGATCGGACCCGCTGATCGGGTGGCGTCCGGCCAGGGTGTAGATGTCGCCGAAGTCGCGCCAGCGGGTGTTCGCGATACCGCGCTGGACAGCGGTGACGATCTTTTCGGCATGGACCATGTGAAGCGGGTAACCGGCGATCCGGATCGGATCCCCACCACGAAGGCGGGGCACGTCGACGAGTGCCGGTTCGGGCCAGATCGGGTCGCCCACATTGAGGTCGACATGGAAGGGCAGCCGGGCGCTCGCAAGCCGAGCGTCGACGTGAACGCGGACACCGGAGTACTGGTCTTCGTCGCGGATCACGTCCGCGGTGGCGGTGAGCGGGAAGAACTGAATGCCGTCGTCGATGTGGGAGTCGCCGAGTACGGACCGAACGAGCTCGAGGACAGCGTCGGTGGAGTTTGCCAGGTCGCGGCCGGCCAGGTCGACGTCCTTGGTGGCTCGGCGGGTGTTGAAGGCCGCGAGCAGGACACCGCCTTTGAGGACGAACTTGTCGCTGACCGGGCTGGCGGCCAGACGCGCGAGAAAGCCTTTGAGGACGTAGAGCTGGAGCAGTTCCTGGGTAGTGCGGCCGGTTCGCTGGGCCTGATACTTCAGGTCGAGGTACGCGTCACCCGCCGGCGTGCCACGCGCGATGGGGCTCACAGAAGGATCTCCAGCGTCTGGCGTAACGGTGCCAGTGTGCGGGGGAAGGACTTGGCCAGCCGCAGAAGCTCCGATGGCTGTCCTCCCCCACGCAGCCACCGCTTGAGTGCTTCGTTGGCCAGGTCAGGGCCGTCGAGGTGGCGTAGCCGGAAGGCGTCGATGATGCTGCGCTCGGCGGAGTAGAGGCCGATGGTCCGGCCGGCCCCGATGTCGAGAAGGTCCCGGCCGATGGTGAAGGTGGCCGGATCGAAGCTTCGCCACCTGACCGGCGCGGTCGTTTCCGGACTCCAGGCACCGCGCGGTATCGCGATGTCGATCTCGGCCGGGATGTCGTCGATGAGGTCGTGGCGGGCCAGCGCAGATCGCAGGCACAGCGTCGCCTGTGGTGATTTGGACGCGATCTCGATCAGGTCGTCGTCGCCTATCCAGTCGTTCTTGCGGTAGAGCCCGCGAGACAGTGCGGTGATCTGGCCATGAGCGATGAGGTTGCGGAGCTGCCGCTCGCTGATTCGTTCGATGGCCTCGGAATAGCGGAAGGTCTCGGGCAACTCGGCCAGCAGCTCGTCGTTCGTGGGCACCACACACCCCCTCCGGCGGTAATCCTCTACATCAATATGCCTAGTGTAGAGGATTACCTACAGACTGGCTGGGGCACACGCCTGGGCGGTTCACGCTTTTCGACAGGGGTTGCGCTCCGCGTTCTGTCTCCGCCTAGACCCCGGCGATCAGCCGCAGCGCCTCGACGCGCTGCGTCTCTCCGCCGGGAGAGGTGTCGAGATTCGCCTGGTCTCAGATGACCTTCAGCGCTAGATCTCAGACTTCTGAGCCGCCGCTTCGGCGAGGCCGACTGAGATCTAGAGCATGTCTGACAAATGTCGGGTCCAGGCGATGACTGCGTTGAGGACGGCGGCGGCGCGGTAGACGACGGCGAGTTTGTCGTAGCGGGTGG